>NZ_JIAL01000001.1:600000-770000 GCF_000688455.1 Pseudacidobacterium ailaaui | reverse complement strand
TAAGGTAGCGAAATTCCTTGTCGGGTAAGTTCCGACCTGCACGAATGGCGTAACGATCGTGCGACTGTCTTAACGAGTTGCTCGGCGAACTTGTAGTACCGGTGAAGATGCCGGTTACCCGCAGCTAGACGGAAAGACCCCGTGCACCTTTACTACACCTTAACTATGAATTATGGCTCTCACTGCGCAGGATAGGTGGGAGGCTTTGAACCCAGGCTTTCGGGCTTGGGGAGCCACCGGTGAGATACCACCCTGTGAGTGCTGTGATTCTAACCTCCTCCCGTCATCCGGGAGAGGGACATAGTTAGGCGGGTAGTTTGACTGGGGCGGTCGCCTCCCAAATTGTAACGGAGGCGCGCGAAGCTACTCTCAGGCTGTTTGGAAATCAGCCGTCGAGTGCAAAGGCATAAGAGTGGTTAACTGTGAGACCTACAAGTCGAGCAGGTGCGAAAGCAGGCCTTAGTGATCCGGTGGTTCTGTATGGAAGGGCCATCGCTCAACGGATAAAAGGTACGCCGGGGATAACAGGCTGATCGGAGCCAAGAGTTCATATCGACGCTCCGGTTTGGCACCTCGATGTCGGCTCATCGCATCCTGGAGCTGTAGAAGGTTCCAAGGGTTAGGCTGTTCGCCTATTAAAGCGGTACGTGAGCTGGGTTCAGAACGTCGCGAGACAGTTCGGTCCCTATCTGCTGTGGGCGTAGGAGATTTGAGGGGGGCTGTCCTTAGTACGAGAGGACCGGGATGGACGAACCTCTTGTGTTCCAGTTGTCCTGCCAAGGGCACGGCTGGGTAGCGAAGTTCGGTTGTGATAACCGCTGAATGCATATAAGCGGGAAGCACGCCCCAAGATGAGATCTCCCTGAAGGGCCCAGAAAGACCATCTGGTTGATAGGCTGGAGGTAAAAGCGCAGTAATGCGTTCAGCTTACCAGTACTAATCGCCCGTTCGGCTTGTCCATAGAATTAATTCTGTGCAGTTTTTATCGCAGACAAATTCAACAGGCCTTGTGAGCAAACCAATCGGTTTCGTTGTGAGATATTTCTTTCGACAAAGTTTGTTCCTTTGTCGTTATGGCGCCAGTTTGCCCTATCGCGTCCGGAAAAAATCGTCCGTTGACGCCATCTGGCTGCGGGAGAAACAGCCCGCCAAGCGCCTCAAGTTTGCCGGTGACCATACCGCGAGGGTCACACCCGTTCCCATCCCGAACACGGAAGTTAAGCCTCGCTGGGCCGATGGTACTGCACGGGAAACTGTGTGGGAGATTAGGTGATCGCCGGCATAATTCTTAAGAAAAAGCCCGCTCAAAGGAGCGGGCTTTTTCTTTCTCCGCACTTTCCTGTTCTCCGGCCCAGCTTCCCCCGCATCCCCTCCTGCTGCTTCCTCCCCGTGCAGCAAAGATACTACCTCATAACATCCTGGTTCGAGTTATGGACTGACCACAGATCAACACCTCCTCCGCTTTCTCAGGATTTCTTGCCGCGGGTATTTCCTTCTTGACAACCCATTGTTTATCGAAATACGATGGCGCACGCATTCTCAACCCAGACAAAAAAGGCAGAGAATGTGTTCGGACCTAAGGTCGCCCCTCGTCTCGTAAGTGGTCAGACCTCTAGGAAATCAAGGTTCTTTTTGAGGCTAAAAATGGACGCTTTCTTTCAGAAAATCTTGAGGCTCTCGCTCTGCTTGCTACTTTCCCTTTGTGCCTGGGCGCAGGCGGACCGTGGTAGTATCGGCGGAAAAGTCACCGACGCTGCTGGCGCAGTCGTACCGAATGTGACCGTTGAACTGAAAAACGAAGCCACCGGTGTCATACAGAGTACGGTTACAAACAGCGCAGGCGACTACCTCTTTCAGGCCCTAAATCCGGGGTCCTACACGCTTTCCATTACACATCCAGGCTTTAAGCAGATGCAGCGGACGCACGTTGTGGTCGACGTGAATGCCACAAATGAGCAGGACATTGCTCTTGAATTGGGCTCTGCCTCGCAAACTGTGCAGGTCACCGCAGGCATCCAGAACATGTCGACCACCTCACCCTCCGTGGGACTCGTGGTTGAGCAGCGCAGCATTCAGGAGCTGCCTTTGATCTATGGCAACCCGTTTTCGCTTGAGGTCCTGGCGCCCGGAATTCTGCCCTCAGGCGTCAATCCCAACATCCACACCTATGACAGCAGCACGGCGAATGTTTCCGTCAATGGGTCTGCGTTGAATTCCCTCGAATACCGACTGGACGGCGCTCCTGACAATCGCATCCGCCTCTCTGCCTATACGCCCTCCACCGAGATGATCAACCAATACCGGGTGGAGACAGCAAGCTATGACGCCACAGAAGGGCATTCCTCCGGCGGCTTTGTGAATGTCAGCCTGAAATCAGGCACAGACCAATTCCATGGTGGCGCGTTTGTCTATTATCAGGACCCGAGCATCAATGCAAACACCTGGACCATTGGCAATTCAAGCTCGGCAGCCAAGCCCTCCTGGATCCGCGAAGGTGCTGACCTGGGCGGGCCAATCTGGAAGCAGAAGGCATTTTTCTTTTTCGGATGGGAGCACAGCCGCGCCGGGAACCCGAATGTTCTTGTGCAGACGGTCCCCACTTTGGCAGAGCGGCAAGGGGATTTCTCTGCCCTCTATGCGCTGGATACAAAGCATCCTGCGGGTACCACGAATACATGGCAGATCTACAACCCTTTGAGCGGGCACCTGTGCAGCAGCAGTGGGACGGAGGTATGCCGGAACCCCTATCCCAACAACCAGGTGACCAACATCAGTTCTATTGCGCAAAAGATCCTCTCCTATTGGCCGAAACCGAATGCTCCCGGAAATTCGGATGGAAGCAACAACTATTCGTATGCCGCGCGCGAACCCGACTATTACTATGCGCTGGCTGGACGCATTGACTACAATCCCACTCCCAGCCAGAACATCTTCGGGCATATTGTCTGGAGCCGCCGCATGCAAAAGGACAAGAATGCATACTTTTTCCCCGTTTCCGGAACAACACTGACATATCTCAACCATGGCATTGCCTTGGGCGACACATGGACACTCTCGCCCCTGACCCTGCTGGACATGCATCTGACTTGGACCCGTTTTGTGAACCAGAACGTGCTTCCCTCACAGGGCCTGCTGAATGCCACGGATCTGGGAATGCCGGATTATCTGGTGAACGGACTTCCCCCAGCAGCCAATGCTTTCCCACGCATCGATGCGACCGGATATACCTCGTTGAATTCCGACAGCGGCGTGCTTTCTCATGACGATGTCACCATGGCGTCCATCCAGATAAGCCATGAGCTGGGTAATCACTTCCTGCGGGCCGGTTTTGAATACCGTATGTACAACACCAATGGCGGTTCCACGGCGCAGTCCAATGGTCGCTATAATGCAACGGGAAAATATGCTACGGCCAACAGCAATACTTCGGCCCAGTCCATCGGGCAGAGCCTGGCGGAATTGGAAAGTGGCATTGTTGATACTTCCTACATCACCATCAACGCTGATTTTGCTTCACGCTCCAATTACATGGCGGGCTGGCTGCAGGATGACTGGAAGGCCCTGCCCAACCTGACGCTCAATGCTGGACTGCGTTGGGAATATGAAGGGCCTCTCTCTGAGCGGAATTTCAAGGCCAATACTTATTTTGATTTTGCCGCAACCAATCCTGTGGCCTCTGCCGCACAGACCAACTATGCAAAAAATGCAGCGTCCTATCCCTCGGTGCTCCCGGCCCCCGGACAGTTTCAGGTCAATGGCGGCCTGCGTTTTGCTGACCAGAACGGATTTGGACGTCAGCTCTATCGCTCGCAGGTCCTCAATCTGCTTCCTCGCGTTGGGCTTTCCTACCGGTTTGAGCAGAATTCCGTGCTGCATGCCGGATACGGGATCTTCGATGATTCCCTGCAGACCTTTTATATGTCGGGCGGAAATGCCGGATCCACAACCACCTTTCTGCTTTATCAGCAAGGCTTCAGTGCAACCACCACGCAGAGCGCGACCCCGGACAATGGACTGACCTTCCCCAGCACTTTGGCCAATCCCTTTCCCAATGGAATTGCACAGCCTACTGGCAGCTCTCTCGGATTGGAAACGTTCCTGGGCCAGTCTGTCAGCTTCCAGCCTACAAACCCAAAGACCATCTATAACCAGCGGTGGAGTTTGGATGTCCAGCACCAGTTTGGTTCCTGGGTGGCCATGGTGGGATATGTGGGCAATCACGGTCTTCATCTGCCTGTCAGCCAGCAGTTTGACGCGATTCCGCAGCAGTATCTCTCCCGCGTGACCAATGAATTCGATAACGCTGTGTATAAGGAACTAGTGGCCAGCGTTCCGAATCCCTTCTATAAAGTCCTTCCCAGTACCGTTTCGCTGGGATCCTCCAAGACAACGAGCGTGGCGCAACTGCTGTTGCCTTATCCGGAATTTACAGGGGTTACGGCATATACAAACAATGGGATGTCAAACTACCACTCGTTGCAGGCCATGATGTTGCGACGCTTCACCAATGGTGCATCTTTTACCTCGGCCTTCACCTGGTCAAAAACAATGGATGCCACGCAGTATCTGAATGCTTCCGACGCAAAACCTTGGTATGGGCTTTCCGCAAACGATCGCACCTTCCGCCTGGCCCTCTCCGGCATTTATGAATTTCCCTTCGGAACGGGGCGGCGGTTTTTCAACCAAAGCAACGCTGTGGTGCGCGCCATCATTAGCGGATGGCAGATGCAGGGGCTTTATCAGGTCCAAAGCGGGCAGCCTTTGTCCTTTAATCCGGAAAGCACCAGTCCGGTGTACACCGGGAGCAATCCAGTAAATTCAGCCTGGGGGCGTGGTGGTTATAAGAAGTCCATCCAGCCCGGACAAGCCGGATACTGGTTCAACATCGCCAACTGGCTGACCAATACCAGCTCCTCCGGCTGCACTACGAACCTTTGTCCCGGTGTGCTGCCGAACTCCTACCAGGTTCGCACTTTTCCCATCCGTTTTGATGGGCTGCGGGCCGATTTCTTGAACCAGTTTGACGCCGGTGTGCAAAGAAACTTCGCCGTCTGGCGAGAGACCCAGCTCCAGTTCCGCGGCGAGGCCATCAACGCACTGAATCATCCTGTTTACAGTGCTCCGAGCACCGACTGGACCAACAAGGCATTCGGCCAGATTACCTCGCAGGCCAACCAGCCACGGGTCTATCAGTTTTCAGCCTTTTTGCGCTTCTGACGCTGAGGGGGCCCTGCCGGGACCACAGAACGGCAGGGCATCTTCTTCTTTCAGATAAAATAAAAAAGCATCACCGCAAAGCATCCCGCCTTCCGGGCCTGTAGCTCAATGGTCAGAGCAGGGGACTCATAATCCCTTGGTTGGGGGTTCGAATCCCTCCGGGCCCACCAGAGAAAAAGTCGCAGTAGAACTACACTGCGAATGCAGTAAATATATACTGCAAGCTGAGGTCAACCGAGGTACAGCAGAGCACATCCTCACCTTAGTCAGAATCGCGAAACTCCGCCTCAATTGTGTTCAAACTTTCGCAAAATCAGCATCAAAGCACCCGCGAAAATTCAGCATCCAAGCACACGGGATGGTGTTGGCCTGCTACGCTTTCTCAAATGTGAGTGCCGCTGAGTTGATGCAGTAGCGCAGCCCGGTCGGTTGCGGACCATCAGGAAACACGTGGCCCAGATGTGCGCCACAGCGGGCGCAGGTGACTTCCACCCGGCGCATGCCGTGACTAAGGTCTTCGTGGGTCTCGACGGCTTCCGTATTGGCAGGCAGCCAGAAACTGGGCCATCCGCTGCCAGACTCGAATTTCTTGTCCGATGTAAACAGGTCCGCGCCGCAAGCCACGCAGCGGTAGATGCCGTCCTCGTGGTTGTAATACAGCTTTCCGGTAAACGGAGGCTCGGTGCCCTTTTCACGCGTGATGTGATACTGCTCCGGAGTCAGCAGCCTACGCCATTCTTCCTCTGTGCGATGGATTTTTTCAACAGCCATAAGGTGTCCTCTCTTGCTTGGATGGTCAGATCCGGGCAATGGCTTCTATCTCTACTAGAGCATCTTTGGGCAGTCGCGCCACCTCCACTGTGGAACGTGCCGGAGGGACAACGCCATCGGGCGCAAAATACGTGCTGTAAATCGCATTCATAGCGGCGAAATCGGCCATGTTTTTGAGAAAGACCGTTGTCTTTACCACGTTGTTAAGACTGGTCCCCGCAGCTTCGAGCACTGCCTTCAGGTTTTCGATGGCACGCGTGGTCTGGGCCTCGACTCCGCCCGCAACCACGTTCCCGCTCACGGGATCGAGTCCCACTTGCCCAGAGGTATAAAGAAAATCGCCGCTGCGCACCGCCTGCGAGTATGGGCCGATGGCCGCAGGGGCCTGAGGGGTAGAAACAGCCTGTTTTTCGCTCATAAAGACTATTGTGTCATCTGTTGCTGAGGGACTTCCACAAAGACGGGACGACCATGGGTCTTCTGTCGGCGATAAAATACTTGCAAAAGAAAAGTAAATCCTGATAGGGTGGTGGGCGTGCCTGGAAAGGCCAAGTCAGAAAGAGAAAACAGGTCGGGGTGTCCGGTCAGCATTGCCTTGGAGGTCTTTGGCGACCGGTGGTCATTGCTGATTGTGCGCGATTTGATGGTGAAGGGGTTCCGGCGGTACAACGAATTTCTTGCCTCCGGGGAAGGCATTGCCACCAATATTCTGGCGGACCGGCTCAGGAGGCTTGAGGCCGCAGGGATCGTCCAGACGGAAGTAGATGAAGCAGACAGGCGAAAGCTGAATTACCGGCTGACAGAAAAGGGCATTGATCTTGCGCCGGTCATGCTGGAGCTGCTGATCTGGGGTGCACGTCATGAAAGAACAGGCGTGCCCTGTGCTGTGATTGCCGAGATGGCCAAGGACCGCGAGGGCCTTTTAAATGAGGTCCGGCGGCGCTGGGAGCAGCGCGACCCAACGCCCTTGTTGCCGTGGTTTGCGCGCAGAACAGAGGAGGGAAGATGAGCAAAGTCAGAGTGCTGGTGGGGACGCGGAAAGGCGCATTCATTCTTACCGCCGACGGCAAGCGCGACAAGTGGGAGATCAGCGGCCCGCATTTCGCGGGCTGGGAGATCTACCACATGAAAGGCTCACCGGTCGATCCGGACCGCATCTATGCTTCGCAGACCAGCGGCTGGTTTGGGCAGGTGGTCCAGCGCTCCAGCGACGGCGGGAAGACCTGGGAAACGCCGGGAGGCGGGGTGGGAAGATCGCCGGAGGGCTTTCCCATCGGTGAGAGCAACCGTTTTGTCTACGATACCTCGACGGAAAGCGGCACTCCTTTGACGACCCACCAGTGGTATGACGGCACACAGCATCCCTGGGAATTTAAGCGTGTTTGGCATCTGGAACCTTCGCTTACAGACCCGGACACGGTCTTTGCCGGAGTCGAAGATGCGGCCATCTTCCGCTCGACGGACGGCGCGCACTCCTGGCATGAACTGCCCGGACTGCGCGGCAATGGTACAGGTCCGCGCTGGCAACCTGGGGCTGGCGGCATGTGCCTGCACACCATCATCCTTGACCCCGGCAATCCGCAGCGTATGTATGTTGCCATTTCTGCCGCAGGCGCCTTCCGCACTGACGACGGCGGCAAGTCATGGACGCCCATCAACCGCGGTCTGCGCTCGCAGTTTCTTCCTGATGAGGACGCCGAGGTCGGACACTGTGTGCACCACATTGCCATGCATCCCGAGCATCCAAACCGGCTCTTTATGCAGAAACACTGGGACGTCATGCGTAGTGACAATGCTGGCGATTCCTGGAGCGAGGTCAGCGGGAACCTGCCTACAGATTTCGGCTTTGTGATTGATGTGCATGCGCACGAGCCGGAGACCATTTACGTTGTTCCAATCAAAAGTGATTCGGAGCATTATCCGCTGGACGGCAAACTTCAGGTCTTCCGTAGCCGCTGCGGGGGAAACGAGTGGGAGCCCCTGACCAAAGGTCTTCCGCAGAGTAGCTGCTATGTCAATGTATTGCGCGACGCTATGTCCGTAGACCGCCTGGACAAGTGCGGTATCTATTTCGGCACGACTGGAGGACAGGTGTTCGCCTCAGCAGATGCAGGCGACTCATGGTTCCCCATCGTCAGCCATCTGCCGCCCGTTCTTTCCGTGGAAGTACAAACGCTGGAGTAGATCATGATACGAGGAATCACACCATTCCTGTGGTTTCAGGATCAAGCCGAAGAGGCTGTAGACCATTACCTGTCCATCTTCAGGAATGGCAGGGTCCTGAGCGCCTCGACAAGGAACGGGAAGGTGCTATTGATGAGTTTTGAATTGGAGGGCCAGAAGTTTCAGGCACTGAACGGCGGCCCCATCTTCCAGTTCACAGAAGCGGTTTCTTTTCTGGTGAATTGCGAGACGCAGGAGGAAGTAGACCATCTCTGGGAGAAGCTCTCTGAGGGGGGCCAGCCGGGCCGCTGCGGATGGCTCAAGGACAAGTTCGGGATATCGTGGCAGATCGTTCCTGCCCTGCTGGGCCAGCTGATGGGCGATCCAAATCCGCGAAAAGCAGGTGCAGTCATGCAGGCCATGATGAAGATGGACAAGATCATTCTTGCCGACCTGCAGCGCGCCTATGATCAGGCAGCGTGAGCATGGTCCGTGTCATACTCCCGCAGCACCTGCGCACGCTGGCGCAGGTAAAAGATGAGGTGTTGCTCGACGTGGCAGCCACGGCGACGCTGGCGTCCGTGCTCGATGCTCTGGAGGCAAAGTACCCGGTCCTGCGCGGGACCATCCGGGATCATACGACGAAGCAACGCCGCGCCTTTCTGCGCTTCTTTGCCTGCCAGGAAGACCTCTCCCACGAACCACCGGACACCGTTCTGCCCGAAGCCGTGATTCAGGGCAAAGAGCCGTTCATCATTCTGGGGGCAGTTGCCGGGGGGTGACGATTGCCCCTAGGAAACTGTTTCCTTCGGACTCCGCAACTCCCGCACCCGCTCGCCCATGGCATACTTCAACGCATCAACGCCCTCGCCTGTAACCGCAGAAATCACATAAAACGGCATCTTCCGCCGCTTCGCCATGGTTTGCAGCTTTTTGAGCTTCTCCGGATTGGCCACATCGGCCTTGGCCGCAACGACGATCATGGGCTTCTCATCCAGACCGTGGCCAAAGCTCTGTAACTCCCCCTGAATTACTTTGAAGTCTTCCACCGGGTCGGGCCTTCCGCTGGCGTCGGAAACGTCTACCAGATGCGCCAGCAGACGTGTGCGCTCAATATGGCGCAGGAACTGCACACCGAGTCCAGCGCCGTGGCTTGCGCCTTCAATCAGCCCGGGAATGTCCGCTACGACATAGCTCTCTTCATACGGAGCTGCGCCAATCGTTACGACCCCAAGATTTGGCTCCAGCGTGGTAAAGGGATAGTCCGCAATCTTTGGCTTTGCGGCTGAAATCCTGGAGATGAGTGTCGATTTACCCACGTTGGGATAGCCCACCAGTCCCACATCGGCCAGCAGTTTCAACTCCAGACGATAGCGCCGCTCCTCGCCCGGACGTCCTGGCTCATGCTCGCGCGGGGCCTGGTGCGTAGGGGTGGCAAAGTGCTGGTTGCCGCGTCCGCCGCGTCCGCCGCGGGCAATTACAATGCGCTCATCGGGCGTCTGGAAGTCGTGCACCAGCTCGCCGGTCTCATCGTCGTAGAGCATGGTGCCGACCGGTACTTTCAGCACAATGCTTTCGCCATCGCGCCCGGTGCAGTTGGACCCCTCGCCGTGTCGTCCGCGCTCGGCCTTGTGTTCAGGATTGAACCGGAAGTGCACCAGCGTGTTGTGCCGCTGGCTAGCTTCCATAATCACATCGCCGCCGCGTCCGCCGTCTCCGCCAGAGGGACCGCCGCGCGGCACAAATTTTTCCCGGCGGAAGGCCACGCAGCCATTACCACCGTCACCGGCTTTTACCCGGATTCTTGCCTCGTCGATAAACATTTCTCTTGTTTAGTCTAACGAATCACGTAATCTCGGAAGCAACTTCGTCGGTAAACCTTGGTTGTGCTCGCAGACAGTCTGCTTTGTCTGCGGGATTTTTGGGCCTGGGGGCTTCCTGGCCTTGACTCCTCTGCCTGGAGAAGAGCTGCTTGAGGCTGCGCTTCGTTTTGTTGTGCCTGCTGCTGTTGTCTTCCGGATGGGCCGGTGCCCAGTCAAACACCGCCGGCGCCATTGCCGGGACGGTGCTTGACGCTGAAGGCCGCGTCATTGCCCATGCCCAGCTTGCCTTACGCAACCCCTCTACCGGATTTGAGCGCAATCTGACGGCCAGCGAGGCCGGACGCTTCTTCTTTGAAGAGCTGCCCCCAGGGACCTACACGCTGATGGTGGGCGCCGATGGATTCGCCCCCTGGATGGCGTCGTCACTCACCGTGGAAGTTGGCCGCCTGACGCACATTGTCCCGCAGCTTGCCGTGGGGACCGCCCAGACCACCGTGCGCGTCAGCGGCGACGCCAGCCAGATTGACACCACCACCGCCGCCGTCTCAGAGAACATCACTCAGGACCAAATCGAAAATCTGCCCTCGAACAGCCGCCGTTGGTCCAGTTTTGCCCTGCTTGCGGCCGGCGTCACCCCGGACCAGGACGGTTATGGCCTGCTCAGCTTTCGCGGTATTAGTGTTCTGCTCAACAACAACACCATCGATGGTGCGGACAACAACCAGGCCTTTTTTTCCGAAGAGCGCGGACGGACCCGCATTGGCTATTCCACCACGCAGGCTGCCGTGCGCGAATTTCAGGTAAACACGTCGAACTTCTCTGCCGAATATGGACGCGCCGCAGGAGGGGTCGTCAATACCGTTACCAAAAGCGGAGGCAACCAGGTCCACGGTGAGTTGTTCTTCTACAATCGCGACCGGGACCTTTCTGCGATCAACCCATTCACCACCATCACCACGCGGAATGCCGACGGCCAATTCATCACCTCTCCCTTTCAGCCCGAGGACACGCGCCGCCAATGGGGACTGAGCGCCGGAGGCCCCATCCGAAGAGAAAAGCTCTTCTGGTTCTTCGCCTATGACCAGTACAGGCGTAACTTTCCTGCCATTGCCCGGGCTGATGATCCACAGAAGTTCTTTGAAACGCCGACCTCTTCACAGGTCCAGACGCTTGCCGCCCGTATTCAGCAGACATACGAGCAGGCGCTTGCCAGCTACAACAAGCTGCTCAATGGCCTCAACACTCTGCTGGGCAATGTTCCTCGCAACGGCAATCAGATCATTTTCTTTCCCAAGATTGACTGGCAGATGGGCGAGCGCCATCACCTGACCTTCCAGTACAACCACATGCGCTGGAACTCGCTCAATGGTGCTCAGACTGGGGCCTCGGAAACCTATGGCATCGCCAGCTTCGGCAACGATTTCGTAAAAGAAGACTGGGGCCTTGCGCGCTGGCAATACTTTCTCAGCGCAAACCTGCTCAATGAGATGCGCTATCAGTACGGGCGCGATACGGAATCTGAGTTTGCCGCTCCGCCAGCACCTTTTGAGCAAAGCCTTTCCCGAAATGTCTACGGACACGCGCCGCAAATCTCAATTGCGCCATCGAGCTCCGGCTTTCGTTTTGGTAAGCCGGCATTTCTCGACCGCCCTGCTTATCCTGACGAGCGCCTTCATCAGTTTGTGGACATGGTGACCTGGGTCCGCGGCAGCCATGTCTTCAAGTTTGGATACGACCTTAACTATGTGACCGACTACAGCAACAATCTCTATGCCCAGAATGGCGTCTATGACTATGCCAATGTCCTCGATTTTGCTGCGGATTACTACTCTCCCGGCCACTGCTCCGGGACCACCACCGGGGCCGGCAACCTGCCTTGTTATTCCTGGTTTGAGCAGGGAGTTGGCCCGACGACCTTCCAGTTCCAGACCGCCGACTACGCCGGGTTTGTCTCCGACGAGTGGAAGCTGGGCCACGGTCTGACGCTTTCTCTGGGGGTCCGCTATGAATATGAACAGCTTCCCGATACCAACAGGAACCTGGTGAATCCGGACATTCCTCAGACTGCCGCCCTCCCCCATGACAAAAACAACTTCGGCCCGCGCCTGGGCCTGGCCTGGGACATCTTAGGCAAAGGCCATACCGTCCTGCGCGCCGGATACGGCATGTATTACGGCCGCATCATCAACTCGACGGCCTTTACTGCGCTCACCGCTACCGGGTCCGCACACAGTCAACGAACGTATTTTTATCGCCCGCGGGACGCCGGGGCCCCGCCCTTTCCCTATGTCTTCAGCAGCAATCCGGTGCTGGCCGTCAAGCCCAACGCCGTATATTTTGACCCGCACGCGCAAAACCCGCAGGTCCACCAGACCGAGCTCTCCCTGGAACAGGACCTTGGGCACAAGACCGTCCTGACACTGACCTACATGGGCAGTACTGGCCGCGAATTGCCCAACTTTGTGGACACAAATATCGACCTCTCTGCCGTGCAGCGCATCACTTACATCATTGATGACGCGACCGGGAAGGGGCCGCTCAAAGGTACCTACACTACGAACTTCTTTGCCAAACGCATCAACCCTAATTATCAGCAGATCACCGACATCTTCACGGAAACCAACTCCTGGTATCAGGCCGGGGTCATGCGACTGGCTCACCGATCGCGCGTCCTCGACCTTCACGGCAGCTACACTTACGCCCACGCCATCGATTTCAACCAGAACGAGAGCACCTTTGCCGACCTGAACGATGTGCTCGACCCCACGAACTTTCGGCTTGAATACGGCAATTCCAGCTTTGATATTCGCCACCGCATCACCGGAGGCGCTGTACTGCATGCACCCTGGGACCTGCATGGAATCTGGGGCCATCTGGCCAATGGATACCGTCTGGCCCCCACGGCCGAGCTCCGCACCGGCCTTCCTTTTACCATGCGGACGACCGGCTCCATTCCGGCCCCGGCGTGTTCCTATCAAAACGCGCTCATCTTCGACTATGCCCCGGCCTGTCTTTCTGCCGGAGGCACCGGGGTCATTACCGACGCCGGCTATCAGGTCGAAGGACTCGGTGCCAGCATCAACGGCTCTGGGGGAGACAATCGCCTGCCCACCGTCGGACGCAATACCTTTCGCTATCCTCGCGTCTATAACGTGGATGCGCGGTTTTCCAAAACCACCCGGCTGGGCGACCGCTGCACATTGGAGATTTTGGG
The DNA here is from genome assembly GCF_000688455.1 of Pseudacidobacterium ailaaui. Classification (NCBI taxonomy): domain Bacteria; kingdom Pseudomonadati; phylum Acidobacteriota; class Terriglobia; order Terriglobales; family Acidobacteriaceae; genus Pseudacidobacterium; species Pseudacidobacterium ailaaui. The sequence continues at coordinate 756,812 of NZ_JIAL01000001.1, read as the reverse complement.
CGAAGTCTTCAATGTGCTGAACCACCAGAATGCTACCAGCGTGGATACCATCGGCTATTCCATCAGCAATCTCAAAACCGAGAACGACACCGCCCACCTTACCTTCCTGAGCGGGGCCAACGGACAACCACGCTTCGGCACCATCACCAACTCCAACAGCACCACGCTCTACCGAGAACGCCAGGTTCAGTTCGCCCTCAGGCTGCATTTTTAGCCATCATAAAGATTTGAAATAGTCATTTCTTCTCACCGCTGCCTTTTGCTATGATTCCCGCCAGAAAGGCCAGGCGTTTACGAGTTTGTAACGCAACTGTGAGACGCTAATTTTGGCTGTTTCGGGCCGCGCACGTGAGACCTCCCCCAGAGGCGCCCGAAAGCTGCGCAGGATTTTCGCCTCCTGCTAAAACGCCAAGTTTTTTCTTTTGAGGAGAGCCAGTTATGCTTCAACGTCGGTCCCTGGGCGCAGGGATGTTCCTGTTTTGTTTTGCGCTCTTGTTCGGATTCTTACCCATGGCGCATGCCCAAAGTACGACTGAGGGCGCCATTGCTGGAACGGTAGAGGACTCCAGCGGTTCAGCAGTCGTCAACGCAAAGGTCACCATCCACAACAACGGCACCAATGCTGAAACGGTCCTGACCACCGACAACAGCGGCTATTTCAAGGCCCCCCTGCTTTCTCCCGGCGTCTATACGGTAACGGTAAGTTCGCCCGGCTTTGGTGATTACAAAGCCGATACGGTTGCCGTCACCGTCGGCTCACTCACCGAACTCCATCCGGTCCTCACGGCAGGTTCGGTTTCCCAGTCCGTGGTGGTCACCTCTGAGGCCCCGCTGCTTAAGTTTGAGTCGCCGGAAATCTCCACCACGCTGACCACCAAGCAAATCCTCGATCTGCCTCTGAACGGCGGTCGCTGGTCCAACCTGGCGCTGCTCACACCGGGCGCTACTTCTGACGCCAACGGCTTCGGACTGATTAGCTTTCGCGGCATCAGCCCGCTGATGAATAACGTTGAGATTGATGGCGCGGACGACAATCAGGCATTCTTCTCAGAAGAGCGCGGACGCACCCGCGAAGGCTACTCCACCTCACAGATTGCCATCCAGGAGTTTCAGGTCAATACTGGCGTTTATTCTGCAGAATACGGACGTGCTGCTGGCGGTGTGCTCAATGCCGTCACCAAGAGCGGTACAAACGAGATTCATGGTCAGGCCTATTTTTATGATCGTGATAATGACTGGGGCGCGCTGAACCCCTTTACCACCTACACCGGCATTACTGCCAATCCTGCAGGAGGCGCGCCGAACATTATCACCGGGGTCCCTTTCCAGCCCAAGGACTGGCGCAAGCGCTGGGGCTTTGGCGCCGGCGGCCCACTCATCAAGGACAAGCTCTTCTGGTTCTATGCCTATGACCAGTATCGGCGCAATTTTCCCGGCGTGGCAAAACCGGCATCGCCCTCCGCTTTCTTTAACCAGTATGCTGATCTCACCTTGCCTTCTGGGGTCACCTGCACCGCTACGGCTACCAAGGCCTCTCTGAACGGCAGCACCTCTCTCGGGGACATGAACGCCTGTGCGCTGGCCTGGCGTGTCTATGGCGGCAACTACAGCACTGCTGCCGCAATGTACAATCAGCTCCTCTATGGCAAGGCAGTTTCTTCCCTCACTGGACTCAACAATCCCGGACTGCTCGACGATCTCGGGGCCACTCCACGCACCGGCGACGAAGTGCTGAATACTCCCAAGCTGGACTGGCAGATCAACCAGAAGCACCATGCCAGCTTCCTCTTCCATCGCCTGCGCTGGGACTCGCCCGGCGGCGTGCAGACGCAGACATCCAACAATTATGCGATTGATACCTTCGGCACTGACTTCGTAAAGCTCGACTACGGACTCGCCGAACTGGCCAGCCTCTTTTCTCCCTCGCTCTCCAATGAGCTCCGCTTCCAGTACGGGCGTGAGCTGGACGACGAAGGCCAGCAGCCTTACTCAAGCTTTACCAGGAGTTACCTGAACAACGCCACCGGTACTCCGGTCCAGCTTGCCATCTATGGTTCCAGCAGCGGCACCAATAACAACGGCTTTACCGCCGGTATGCCCTATTATTCCTTCCGCCTTGCCTATCCGGACGAGCGCAAGACACAGCTTGGCGACACGGCCAACTGGACGCATGGGAACCAGAACATCAAATTCGGATTCGACATTGTACGCAACGCCGACACCATCAACAATCTCTATGAGAGCAACGGCGTCTATACCTACACGTACTTCTCGGATTTCTTTGCCGACATCCTGGCCCCGAATGGCACCTGCGACAGCTCCCAGTCCCAGATGGGCCGCGGCAGCTACCCCTGCTATTACGGATTCACCCAGGGCTTTGGCACGCCCAAGTTCACCATCACGACAATGGACTATGGGTTCTTCGTGCAGGACGACTGGAAGCTGACGCCACGCCTGACGTTGAACCTGGGCGTGCGCTATGACTATGAGCACGTGCCGCCACCATTCCCGACCCTGCTCAAGACTGAAGTCAACTACTATGCCCCCACAGCCAACCATCCCAGCGATACCAACAACTTTGGTCCGCGCATTGGCCTCTCCTGGGACCCCTATGGCACGGGCCACACCGTCGTCCATGCTGGTTATGGAATTTACTATGGGCGCAACCTCAATGGCATCATTCTGAACACGTATGAGGGCACGGGCAGCCCGCTCGGGCAGTACACCATCCCCTCAATTTATGGGCAGAAGGTCTCGGCCGGTGCCCCTGCTTTTCCGCAGGTCATTGCCAACGGGACCTTCCCCACGCCCAGCCTCGACTACTTTGCGAAAAACTTCCAGGTGCCACAGGTCCATCAGTTCGACTTCAGTGTGCAACAGGAAATCGGACACGGGACGGTCTTCTCGCTCAGCTATTTGGGGGCGTTGTCTCGTGAGCTGCCCAACTTCCTCAATCTCAACCTGAACCCTGCTACCAAAAAGACGGCAACGCTGACTGTCGTTGCAGGGAAGGACGGGACATGTGGTCCGCTGGCTTGTGGTACGCAGATTCCGACCACGTATTACACCCGCTCCTACATCAACCCCAGCTATGGCAGCGTCACAGAGGTCATCAGCAACATCAACGCCAGCTATCACGGCATGGTGGCGGACATCCAAAACCGCGGCAATAAGTATGCCCAGTTTGACGTCAACTACACATGGGCCCACGCACTGGACTTCAACCAAAACCAGAGCACAGCGCCCACCGCGAACAACTGGTTTGACCCTTGGGGCGACCCGCGCGCCAACTATGGCAACTCAAACCTGAATGTGCCCAACCGCTTCGTGGCCTGGGCCCTGCTCAACTACCCGGGGGCGGCCACCAGCTGGGTGAAGTATTTTACGAATGGCTGGCACCTGAACCCCATCTTCCAGGCGCAGAATGGCCTGCCTTACTCGGCCAGCTTCAGTGGCACACTCTCCGGTGCGGCTGCTTCCGGAATCATCGGCTCCGGGTCTTCTTCCTGGTTCCCGCAGATCGGGCGCAACACCTACCAGATGCCCAGGACCATGGACCTGGACCTTCGCCTGCAGAAGGACCTGCGCTTCAGCGAACGCTTCAATCTCGAACTGCTCGGCGAGGTCTTCAACGTGGCCAATCACCAGAATGTGACGGGAATCTACAGCACGGCATATTCGCTGAACTCTTCAACGAATACGCTCGTGTATCAGTCCAAAACCGGTGTCGGCGTGAATGCAACCGGTTTTGGCGCGGTCACAAACTCCAACTCTAACTTTGTATACAGCCAGCGTCAGGTCCAGCTGGGAATGAAACTGGATTTCTGATTCTTCCCTCGAATGCCTTCACTCAGCGGCGGCCTCGGCCGCCGCTTTCTTTTCCTGGCAGAGAGCAGTTCCCATAAAATAGAGGCAGAAGCATCGCTCTCATGCCTTTCACGGAACAGTACGATGTCGTCGTGGTTGGGGCCGGACATGCCGGCTGCGAGGCGGCCATGGCCGCGGCCCGCATGGGCCTGCGCACCGCCCTGTTCACGCTGAACCTTGATCTCATCGCCCAGATGTCCTGCAACCCGGCCATCGGAGGCATCGCCAAAGGCCATCTTGTCCGCGAAGTGGACGCCCTTGGCGGAATCATGGGCGAAGTCGCCGATGCGGTCGGCATCCAGTTCCGTCTTCTAAACACCTCGCGCGGCCCCGCGGTCTGGTCGCCCCGCGCCCAGTGCGACAAGCAGCAGTACCGCGTCAAAATGCGCGAAGTGCTCGAATCGCAGCCCAATCTGTTTATCAAACAGGCGGAAGTTGCCGACGTTGTCTTTGCTGAAAGTTCAGCCAGCGGGCAAGATGCTGCATCGGGCCGGTGCAGCGGCGTCCGGCTGCGCGATGGCCGCCTCGTTCGTGCCGGGGCAGTCGTCATTACCACCGGAACATTCCTTAACGGCCTCATCCACTGCGGCGAAGAAAATTATCCGGCCGGCCGCAGCGGGGAGCCGCCTTCCGTCCTGCTGGGAGAGGCCCTGAAGCGCCTCGGCCTGCGCGGTTGCCGCCTGAAGACCGGTACTCCGCCGCGCCTTGACGGACGCACCATCGACTGGTCGAAATTTGAAGAGCAGCCCGGGGACCCTGAGCCGACCCCCTTCAGCTTCCGCACAAAAGAGATCCGGCAGAAGCAGATCTCCTGCCACATCGCCTACACCACGCCGGAGACGCTGCGCCTCATCCGCGAGAATGTGCACCGTTCGCCCATGTATTCCGGACAAATCCAGGCCATCGGCCCGCGCTACTGCCCGTCGATTGAAGACAAGGTGGTCAAGTTTCCGGACAAGGAGCAGCACCAGTTTTTCCTGGAGCCGGAGGGGCTGAACACGCATGAGGTCTACGTAAATGGCATGTCCACCTCGCTGCCGATGGAAGTGCAATGGCAGATCGTCCATTCCATCCCGGGCCTGGAGAATGCTGAGATGCTGCGTCCCGGTTACGCCATCGAGTACGACGCCATCGATCCAACCGAGCTGGACCGCAGCCTGCGGGTGAAGAAGTTTCAGGGCCTCTACCTTGCCGGCCAGATCAACGGGACCTCGGGTTATGAGGAGGCCGCCTGCCAGGGAATCATGGCGGGAATCAACGCCGCCCTCTACGTCAAGGGCGAGCAGCCCTTCACGCTCGACCGGACCGAGGCCTACACCGGCATCCTGATTGACGACCTCATCAGCAAGGGCACCAATGAGCCGTACCGCATGTTCACCTCGCGCGCCGAGTTCCGCCTGCACCTGCGCATTGACAATGCTGACCGCCGCCTGACCCCCTATGGCCGCCGTCTGGGACTCATCAGCGACGCAGCCTGGGCCGACTACGAAGCCAAGCAGGCCCGCGCTGTTGCGCTCGAAAAACTGCTGGCGACAAAGAAGATTGACCCTGAACGCGTCGCTGCCCTCATACCAGACCTGTCGGGAAGCGGCATCGCTGGTCAGACCTATGCGCAGCTGCTCAAGCGTCCGGAAGTGAAGATTGAGGGACTTTTTCCCCTCATCCGCGAAGAGCTGTCGAGTGCAGACCAGACGCTCTTTGCCTCCTGGCTCAAGCCTGAATGGTCGTCCCGTCCGGCGCCGCGCAGCGACGGGGCCGAGGGGCCAGCACCTCTTCCTGCCCACATTCGCAATGAACTCAAGTCCGTCGAGACAGAAATCAAATACTCCGGCTATCTCGACCAGCAGAGAAAGGCCATCGAAAAGCTGAAGAAGGCCGAGGAGCGCATCATCCCGGAATGGTTTGACTACAAAAGCGTCAGCGGCCTCTCGCGCGAGATGCAAGAGAAGCTGATGCGTGTGCGTCCGCAGACCATCGGACAGGCCAGCCGTATCCCCGGCGTCACGCCGGCCGCGCTCTCGCTCATCAATGTCTACATCGAAATTCAGTCCAGGCGCGGACAGATGCCGCAGGTCCGGTGACGCCCGGTTTTGCCGCCGCTCTGTCTTCAGGAGCACAATGGTTCTACGGAAACAGCGGGAGGCAACCATGAGGCAAGCGTCCTGTTCCCATCTCCAGGACCATGTGAAGCGCGTAAGACCATCCAGCAAAGGATGCGAAGAGTGCCTGAAGAGCGGCGACCGCTGGGTGCACCTGCGCATGTGCCTGGAGTGCGGGCACGTCGGCTGTTGCGATTCTTCCAAAAATCGTCACGCCCGCGCGCACTTCCACACGACGCAGCATCCCATCATCCAGTCTGTTGAACCGGGCGAGGACTGGCGCTGGTGTTATGTGGATGAGACCTATTTGTAGATATCCTGTTTAGGATGACACAGGACCCTGCGCTTCAGCTTCTGGCTGAATTTCTTCCTGAATTGCAAGAGGCGTTCTCGCACCTGCCTGCCAGCGGTTCCGGCAACGCACCCCTGGACGCCATGCGGAACGTACTCGCCCAGGTGGTCTCCCGCATGGCAGACAACTACCCTTACTTTCATCCGCTCTATGCCGGACAGATGTTGAAACCGCCGCATCCGGTGGCGCGTGCCGCCTATGCCCTGGCCATGTGGATCAACCCCAACAATCATGCATTGGATGGGGGCCGTGCCAGCTCGCGCCTGGAAATGGAGGCCGTGCGCGAAATCGCTTCTATGTTTGGCTGGAAAGAATTTCTGGGACATCTCACCAGCGGCGGAACATTCGCCAATCTGGAAGCGCTTTGGGTGGCGGGCCAGCTTGCTCCAGGGAAGAAGATTGCCGCATCTGACCAGGCCCATTACACGCACAGCCGCATCAGCGCCGTGCTGGGGCTGCCGTTTGTGGGCGTGCCAGCCGACCCACGCGGGCGCATGGACCTTGCTGCGCTGGAAACCATGCTTCAGTCTGGCGAAATCGGTACCGTTGTCGTCACCCTGGGCACCACTTCCATGGGTGCGGTAGATCCGCTGCCGCAGGTGCTCGAACTGCGCAGAAAATATAACTTCCGCGTGCATGTGGATGCGGCCTACGGCGGCTATTTCAAGCTGGCCTCAAATCTTGGACCAGACGCAGCGTCGGCATTCGCCAAAATTCATGAGGCCGACTCCATCGTTGTGGACCCGCACAAGCACGGTCTCCAGCCTTATGGATGCGGTTGCGTGCTCTTCCGGGACCCCACAGTCGGCCGCTTCTATAAGCACGATTCTCCCTACACCTACTTCACCTCCAGCGAGCTCCATCTGGGCGAGATCAGCCTGGAGTGTTCGCGGGCCGGGGCCGCGGCAGTGGCTTTGTGGGCCACACAAAAGCTGCTTCCGCTTCATGCCGAGGGCGAATTCGCCGTCAGTCTTGCTCAGGGTCGCCAGGCCGCCCTCTATCTCTACAGAAAAATTGCACAGGACCCTCGTTTTCTTCCCGGACCAGAGCCGGAACTGGATATTCTGGTATGGGCTGTGAAAGCGGATACATTGCAGGAATCATCGCAGCGTGCCCAGGAAGTCTTTGAACGGGCTGCGGCCATGGACCTGCATCTGGCGCTGGCGCAGCTTCCGGTGAAGTGTTTTGCCGCAGACCAATGGCCTGATGCTTGCTCTCAGAGCAAAGTCACCGTTCTGCGCTCAGTGCTCATGAAGCCGGATCATCTGAGATGGGTGGACGAAATATGGAACAGGCTGGTCCGCGCAGCGGAGATGTAATTCTTGAAAACCATCATCTGCGTGTTGTCATCGCCCCGCATTTGGGCGGAAAGATTGCTTCGATCCAGGTCAGGCCGGAAGGCGCTGAACTGCTGCAGGGGCCGCTCCGGCCCTACGCGCCACGCACATGGTCCATGCCTTTTGATGCCAGTGACGCCAGCGGATGGGACGAATGTCTGCCTTCGGTTGCCGCCTGCGAAGTGGCAACCTCTGCGGGGAAGACTCTGGTCCCTGATCACGGGGACTTCTGGCAGGTGGAGTGGCATGTTGTTTCGCAAAATAAGAACGCTGTGGCCCTCTCGGCAGATGGTTTCAGTCTTCCGCTGCGTTTCAGCAAAGCCATCACGCTTGAAGAAAATCATCTGCACATCGCCTATCAGGTGGAAAATACCGGCGGATCTCCCGTTGCGTACCTCTGGTCAGCACATCCGCTCTTCGCCGTAGACCCTGGCGACCGCATTGTGCTTCCACCCTCGGTGAAGCAGGTTGTTGTGGAAGGCTCCGCCAGAGGCCGCCTGGGTACGAAGGGAACAGAACACCTCTGGCCGAAGACCACTCTCCGTGATGGCACGCACTGCGATCTGAGCGTGACTGGCAGCCCCGAAGACGGCACCGGAGACAAACTCTTTGCCGCTGCGCCTCCGGAAGGCTGGTGTGCCATCGAGCGCCGCAGGCTGCGACGCCGCGTCGAACTTCAGTTTGACCCGCACATCTGCACCCATTTGGGACTCTGGATCTGCTATGGCGGCTGGCCATCGGGGAAGGAAAATCGTCAGTATTGCGTGGCCCCCGAACCCTGCACGGCCCCTGGCGATTCCCTTGCGCACGCCATCCGCGCAGGCCACGCGCAAGAGCTTGCCCCGCACCAGCAGCGCTGCTGGAAACTGACCTTGAAAGTGGATGGTGTAGAGTAATTACAACAAGTTCGACTTCTGCTGAGGGGACATTGTTTTTCATGAAAAATGTAAGCGCTATCAAGGAATTGCACCAGGAGCGGACAGGGGCCCTTCCAGCCCTCTTCATTGCCCCCGGCAGAGTCAACCTGATTGGAGAACACACCGATTACGCAGACGGGTTTGTGATGCCGGCCGCAATTGATTTTGCCACCATCGCCGCCATCTCTCCGCGCCGCGATGGACAGGCCGTCATCTACTCCAGAAATTTTGATGAAACCGTCAGCCGTCCCATTGCAGAAGTTGGATCGCGCGGGGCCCATCACTGGAGCGACTACCCGCTGGGTGTGCTTGCGACTCTGCTTGAGGAGAGCATTGCAGTTCCCGGCTTCGACCTCACACTTTATGGGGACGTTCCGTTAGGCGCCGGGTTAAGTTCCTCGGCTTCGATTGAAGTCGCCAGCATGATGGCCATGCTGCATCTGGCCGGAACATCGCTGCTGCCGGAAAAGGTGGCACAGCTGTGCCAGAGGGCGGAGAACGACTACGTTGGAGCGCCTTGCGGCATCATGGACCAGTTTGTCTCCTGCTGCGGGGCCGAAGACCACGCACTTCTGCTCGATTGTCGCAGCCTCGAATACCGCCTTGCACCAGTCCCAAAGCACCTGAGCCTGGTCATCTGCAACAGCATGGTCAAGCATTCCCACGCTGGCGGAGAATACATCACGCGGCGCGCCGAGGTAGAGGAGGGCACTGCCATCCTGCGCCGGCACCGTCCGGAGGTCCGGCTCCTGCGCGATGCCACGATGGAAGACCTGCAACAGTGGGGCCACGAGATGCCCCCCAATGTGCTCAAGCGCTGCCGCCACATCATCACAGAGAACGCCCGTACAGTTGCTGCAGCAGAGGCGCTGGAGGCAAATGATCTGTCCTTGCTCGGACGCCTCATGGCCGAGGCCCATGCCAGCTATCGCGACGACTTTGAGGCAAGCTGCAGGGAAGCAGACATCCTGGTGGATCTGGCCATGAAGCAACCCGGTTGTATTGGTGCTCGGCTCACCGGGGGAGGCTTTGGAGGATGTACCGTCAATCTGGTGGAATCGGAGCGGGCGGAGGACTTTGCCTCGACCATGGCAGAAGGTTATCAAGAAGCCACAGGCATCCATCCGGAAATCTATCTGAGCCGCGCATCGGCGGGCGCGCACGCCGTCGAAGAACCTGCCAGGGCCGGCAGGGAATAAGCTCCAGAGGCCCTTTTTTGCAGAAACATCGCGACACGCTTGGTAAAATCAATTCCAAAGCTGTTTGCTGAAAGAAGAAAGTACAGATCCATACCGGGTTTTCTGGGGCACTGCTTCACGAAATCGTATGGGGAGCCGTTTCTGAATGAGCCTTCCTTTTTCTCCTCTTCATCCTTCTCGTCATTCGAGAATCGCTTATTTTTCCATGGAGATTGCCGTTTCTCCGGAAATGCCGACCTACAGCGGTGGTCTGGGGGTCCTGGCTGGGGACACGCTCCGCTCGGCCGCAGATGCCGGCCTGCCCTTGGCCGCCGTTACTCTGGCACACAGAAAGGGCTACTTCCGCCAGCATCTGGACGCATGCGGGATGCAGACAGAATCTGAGCAGCCATGGAACCCCGAGGACCGGCTCATCGCTGAAGAACCTGTTGTCACCGTAACGCTCGAAGGCCGCAAAATTGCCGTCCGGGCCTGGCGCTACGACGTCAAAGGCGTCACCGGGCACTCCATCTCCATCTATTTTCTGGACACGGACCTTGAGCAGAATGACCCTCGCGACCGTGTGCTGACAGACCATCTTTATGGAGGAGATGGAGACTACCGTCTGCGCCAGGAGGCCATCCTTGGCATCGGCGGCGTGCGCCTGCTGCACGCGCTGGGCTTCCGGGCCGCCGTCTATCACATGAATGAAGGTCATGCGGCGCTGCTGACCGTGGCCCTGGTGGAAGACCAGCTCCGTGGGGCCCCGCTGTCTACTGCTCGGCCGGAGGACCTGGCTGCGGTACGCCAGAAATGCGTCTTCACCACCCACACTCCCGTCCCCGCCGGACATGACCGTTTCTCTCAGGAGCAGTCCCATCGCATTCTGGGCAGCGAAATTGCGTCTTTTCTGGAACAGCACGGCGGCGTCCATGACGGTCTGCTGAACATGACCTATGTGGCGCTGGACTTTTCGCGCTTCGTCAACGGCGTGGCCATGCAGCACGGCAAGGTGTCCCGCTCCATGTTTCCTGAGTATGAGATTTCTGCTATCACCAATGGTGTGCATGCAGTCACCTGGACCGCGCCGGCCTTCCAGTCCCTCTACGACCGTCATATGCCGCGCTGGAAGCAGGACAACGTTACGCTGCGCTATGCCATTGATATCCCGGAAGAGGAAATTGTCGCAGCGCACATGCAGTCCAAGCAGGCGCTGATGGATGCTGTGGCCGCCCGCACGGGCGTGCGTCTTGACCCTGGCGTATTTACCCTGGGTTTTGCGCGGCGCGCAGCCACTTATAAACGCGCTGACCTGCTGTTTACAGATCCTGAGCGTCTGGTCCAGTGTGCGCGGGAGCATGGTCCCATGCAGGTCCTCTATAGCGGAAAGGCGCATCCGGCCGACACTCCGGGAAAGGAAAAGGTCCGCCGCGTCATCGAATTGGCCCGTCAGCTCAGCAGCGACTCGCTGCGGATCGTGTACCTGGAAAATTACGAATGGCAGATGGCTGCCCTTCTGGTCAGTGGGGTGGATGTATGGCTGAACACTCCCAAGCGGCCTTATGAGGCCTCTGGCACCAGCGGTATGAAGGCCGCCCTCAACGGCGTGCCCAGTCTCAGCATCCTCGATGGATGGTGGATCGAGGGCTGGATCGAGGGCGTTACTGGCTGGGCCATTCAGGACCATGACGATGAATCGGCCGAGGCGGGTTCCCTCTATGGCCATCTGGAGCAGGTGGTCCTTCCGATGTATTATCAGCAGCCGCAGCAGTGGTGCCGTATCATGCGCTCTACCATTGCACTGAATGGTTCCTTCTTCAACACACAGCGCATGTTGGAGCAGTATGTCGTCAACGCCTATTTCCCGGAAGACATCGTTGCGCAGGCGGCACAAATCCAGGAACCGGCAATGGCCAGCTCATAAGATGAAAATCTTTTTCCGTGGAGCAACAAAAAGGACTCTCCGGGCTTCTCTCCTACCGCAGACGACAGATAGTATGGGGCGTCTATCGATAAGAGGGGACAGGTATGGCGGAACAGAACAGGATCGAGAAGTTTTCTGCATCGGAACTCTCCCGGCTCCGCAATGAGCTGATGCAGGCCGGCCTCGATTCACGGCAGGCCGCTGAGCTGGTTACTGCCTTCCTGGCCATGCACGGCTATGGCGTCAAAGCGGAGCTTGTACCGGAAGTGCTCCTCCACCTGGAAAAGGCAGGATGCTCGGTGGACTGTATGCAGGCGGAACTCGAACGCGTGGCGTTGGTGATGTAGCCGCGGACCTCATTCTCTGCTGCCGTTTTCGGGCAGAATCTGATACCGTTTTTCTTTTACCGGAAGGGAGAAACCATGCGTTGTACCGCTGCGCTCAGCGCTGTGCTGGGCCTTTCTGCTCTTTGTCTCTTTGTTCCCGCCTCGTCGGCACAACTGGATCCGCAGACCAGGCAGCTTTCGCGTGACATCTTTCAACAGCTGATTGAAATCAATACAACAGATTCCTCCGGAAGCGTCACCGCCGCATCGGAAGCCATGGCCAGGCGCCTGCTGGACGCTGGTTTTCCAAAAGAGGACATCTATATCGGCGGCCCCAATGAGAGGAAGAAAAATCTGGTGGCGCGGATCCATGGGACAGGCCGGAAAAGGCCGATCCTCTTTATCGGCCATCTGGATGTGGTTGAGGCGCGCCGCTCCGACTGGACGACGGACCCCTTCCAGTTCGTGGAAAAGGACGGCTACTTCTATGGTCGGGGGACCCAGGACATGAAGGAAAGCGACGCCATTCTGGTCACAACATTTATTCGCCTCAAGAAAGAAGGCTTTCAACCGGACCGCGACCTGGTCCTTGCTCTCACGGCTGACGAGGAAGGCGGCGCATCGAACGGCGTGGACTGGCTGCTTAAGAACCAGCGCAGTCTGCTCGATGCAGAGTATGTCATCAATCCTGACGGTGGTGGCATAGACATGGAGAACGGCAGGCCCATTGCCATGGACGTGGATGCAACAGAAAAGCTCTATGGCGATTACCAGCTTACGGCCACAAATCCCGGTGGTCACAGCTCCCTGCCTGTGCCAGACAATGCGATTTATCATATTGCCGACGCGCTCAAGCGTTTGCAGGACTACACCTTTCCCTTTGAATTGAATGCCGTCACACGCGCCTATTTCGCCAAGATGAGCACGCTTGAATCTGGCCAGACCGCGGCGGACATGAAAGCCATCCTGGGTACGCCGCAGGACCAGGCCGCCATCCAGCGCCTCTCACGCAATCCGATCTACAACGCAACAATGAGGACAACATGCGTGGCCACGCGGCTTTCCGGAGGCCATGCCAACAATGCCCTCCCGCAGACCGCGCAGGCCAATGTAAACTGTCGCATCCTTCCGGGTCATTCCCTGCGGGAGGTGCAGGAAGAACTCGTGCGCATCTTTGATGATCCGAAAATCACGGTTCGCTATGTGAATGACGCAGGACAGGTCTTCGATACCGCACCGGACCGCAGCCAGCTTCCGCCCGCCGCCTTGAAGCCGGAGGTGATGCAGCCCCTTGAGGCGCTCGTACAGAAGATGTGGCCCGGGACCCCGGTCGTCCCGACCATGGCCACGGGTGCTTCCGACGGCATCTACACCAACGCCGCCGGGATGCCGACCTACGGGATCTCTGGGATTGCGCTGGAGACGAATGATGTTCGCGCCCACGGAAAAGATGAGCGGGTACCGGTCGCCTCGTTTTACCGCGGGGTGGAGTTTTACTATAGCTTCGTCAAAGCACTGAGTGCGCAATAAAAAGCCCCACCCTCGGGGTGGGGCCGGTATTCGCCGCCTGGCGGCCTTAGAAGTGATAGGCAAAACCAATTGCAGGATTACTGATGTTGTAATAGCGGTTGGTGCGCAGCGAGTCCTGGCCGAAGTTCGGCGTCTTGAGCACGATGCCCCGGTATTCCACGCGAATGTCCCAGCTTGGACTTAATTCGTAAGCGATGCCACCGCCATACAGGGCCCCGACATTGGTGTTCTGCTTGACGTCGAGGTTGGTGGTCTTCGGGTCTTTGATGGGGGTGAAGATGTATCCGCCAATTCCGGCTTCAAGAAACGGGTTGAAGTTCCGGAAGGTGAAGTTATAGATGTACGCGCCGGAGATTTCCTGAAAGCGCGTGTGTACATGATAGTCAAAAAAGTTGCCCACAAAGTGCTGAATGTCCTGGCTGTATTGGTAGTTCAGCTCCAGTGCACTGCGGGGGGTGAGCATGTAACGGTAGCTGGCCAGCACTCCATAGTTGCCGATTGTGCCGTCCTGCTGCACCGCGTTTCCAACAACATGGGGAGGAATCAGCCCTGTCCAGCTTGCGCTGACGTCCTGTCTGCTCTCCTGCGCAAACCCACTTGCCGCCAGCACTGGCAGCAACAATAAAGACAACAAAATCTTCTTCATCCGTTATGAACCTCTCGCCTGCACAAAAGCCCGGCAGGCGCAATGCCCCTAGGGCCTCTCCATTGTGAATTCAGCGGCCGGACTAAAGGCCCTCTCCGCAATTGTACCTGCCCGACGGTTTTTGCACAGCTATCGAACTGTTTCCGGCATTTGTTTCTTAGACGCGCTGCCGCTTTTCTCGTCATAGAGGAAAGGAGCGCCCATTTCCCGGGCCAGCGAGCGGACCACACGCCGGAAGGCCATGGCCGCATAGGATGGCGTCCCATGCCTGCGGTAAATCAGCCAGAGCTGCCGTGCGTAGGCCAGTTCCGGTACATCGACGATCACTACGTCTCCGCGCATCGCCTCGGCCTGCACCGTCAGCTCCGGAACAAAGGCAACACCATTGCCGCCGGCCACAAAGCGCTTGATGGCCTCCAGGCTCGGTAGTTCGACACCGATGTTCAGAGGTGTTTTGTGACTGGCAAATGCCTCCTCCACCCTGCGCCGCATGGGAGAAGGAACATTGTGGGCGATGAAATTTTCTGCTCCGAGGTCACGGATGCGCACGTTTTTTTCCCGGGCAAGCGCGTGTTCAGGAGGCACGATAAAGACCAGGTCGTCCGAGTACACTCCAATGGCGCCCAGTTGATCGTCTTCCGGCCGGTAGGAGACGATCCCCATCTCGACGGTCCGGCCCAGCACTTCGTCCGGAATGCGGCTGGCCAGGGATCGTTGCACCAGGATGGAAATCTGCGGGCAGTGTTCGCGGAAGGCATCCAGCACGGGCAGCAGATAGAGGCAGGTGTACTCATTGGCCGCCAGCGTCAGCTTGCCGCGCTCCAGGGCCTTGACTTCGGCCAGGGCGCTGGATGCTTCATTCCGCAGCCGGAGCAGCCTTTCCGCGTATTCGCGCAGGACTTCGCCGGCTGCCGTCAGAGTGCCGTCCCGGCTGGCGCGCTCAAACAACGGCTCTCCCAGCTCCTCTTCAAGCTTGCGGATGACCTGGCTGACGGCAGGCTGGGTGCGATGCAGACGGGCGGCCGCGCGGGAAAAACTCTTTTCCGCCACGACGGCCAGAAAGGTTTCAAGTTGACTTAACTCCATAAGTAAAAGAGGCGGTGACGCCGGGCTTAAGAGTGATCATAAATATAAATTATGGAAAATCAAGAAATTAAAAATTTGAATTATGGCGCATCTTTTGCGAGACTGGATTCTTACCAGGGAGCAAAGGACTTTTTTATGGCCCAGAATGTGGTTCCTGACCGCCTTCTTTTCTTTGACACAACGCTGCGCGATGGTGAGCAATCGCCGGGCTGCAGCATGACGCATCCGGAAAAACTGGTGATGGCCCATGCGCTGGACGACCTGGGAGTAGACATCCTAGAGGCTGGTTTTGCCATTGCCTCAGAGGGAGATTTTCAGGCAATCCAGGCCATAGCCAGGGAGGTCCGCCGTCCGCGGATCGCTTCTCTTTCCCGGGCCAAGCGCGAGGACATTGAAAGGGCGGCGGCGGCGTTGGAGCCAGCGGAGCGGGCGCGCATCCATATCTTTCTGGCCAGCTCGGACATTCATCTTCAATACAAGTTGAAGATCAGCCGCGAAGAGGCCCTGGACCGCGCAGCCGAGTCTGTGGCCCTGGCGCGCACCTATGTTGACGATGTGGAGTTTTCCCCGGAGGACTCGACGCGCACGGACATGGATTTTCTCTGCAAAATCGTACAGGTCGCCATCGAGGCCGGCGCGACGACCATCAATATGCCGGACACGGTGGGGTACACGGTGCCTGACGAATATCGGAATATGTTCCGCACCGTGCGCGAGCGCGTTCCGGGTGCGGAGAAGGTGGTCTTTTCCGCGCATTGCCATAACGACCTTGGCCTGGCGGTGGCCAACTCTCTGGCCGCGCTGGAGGGTGGGGCGCGGCAAGTGGAATGCACGATCAACGGCATTGGGGAGCGGGCCGGCAATGCAGCGCTGGAAGAAGTGGCTGCGGCCCTGATGGTGCGCCAGAACCACTTCCGGATGGACCACGGAATCAGGCTGGAGCGGCTGTATCCGGTGAGCCAGCAGCTGGCAAAGATCATCAGCTTCGGTCCTTCGCCGAACAAGGCCATCGTAGGCAGCAACGCATTTGCCCACGAATCGGGCATTCACCAGCATGGAGTGCTTTCCAATCCGCTGACTTACGAGATTATGACGCCGGAGTCGGTCGGCGTTCCCTCAAACCGCATGGTGCTGGGCAAACACTCGGGCCGGCATGCGCTGCGCTCGCGGTTGAGTGAACTGGGCTACGAGCTAAGCTCAGAGGACCTGGAAGCAGCTTATCGCGCATTTACTGAGTTGGCAGACAGAAAGAAGGCGGTCTATGACCAGGACCTTATGAATCTGGTTGCACATCATCGACGGCATGCAGATTTGATTGCGGCCGAGCCTGTGGGCGAAGCATAGCTTTGGCCCTCTGGGTATTGGGACCTGGAGCCTCTGTCGCTTTGCTGCGCAAGGGATGAGGTGCTCGGCGGCCGCCCAGAATGACAAATGAACAAAGTCTGGAGAGACACATCGGATGAAGCTGAAGATCCTGATTGTTGCCGGGGACGGCATAGGCCCGGAGGTTACGAGTGAAGCGGTGCGCGTTCTGCGTTCGGTGGCCGAACTGGGCGGGCACGATTTTGAGTTCCGCGAGGCGCTGATTGGCGGCGCGGCGATCAAGGCCCAGGGGACCCCGCTGCCCACGGCCACTTTGGACGCGGCGCTTGAAAGCGATGCGGTGCTGCTGGGTGCAGTCGGCGGCAATGAATTCAATGCGCTGCCGCCGGACAAGCGTCCGGAAGCGGGCCTGCTGCAGATCCGGCAGGCGCTGGGAGGCTTTGCCAATCTTCGTCCGGCGTTTGCGCATCCGGCGCTGGCGTCGAACTCTCCGCTGAAGACGGAGGTGATTGACGGCGCAGACATCATCTTTGTGCGCGAGCTGCTGGGCGGTCTGTATTTTGGCGAGCCGCGCACGTGGGACCGCGCATCGGGGGCCGCATGGAACACCATGCGTTACACGCGCGATGAGGTCGCCCGCGTGGCGCGCGTGGCCTTTGAGCTGGCCAAGAAGCGGCGGAAGAAAGTGACTTCAGTAGACAAGGCCAACGTGCTGGAGGTTTCGCAGTTGTGGCGCGCCACGGTGACGGAAGTGGCGAAGGACTATCCCGATGTTGCGCTGGAGCACCAGTATGTGGACGCAATGTCCATGCACCTGATGAACACGCCGCGCAATTACGACGTAGTGCTGACGGAGAACCTCTTCGGCGATATTCTCTCGGACGAATCGGCTGTCATTACCGGATCGTTGGGGATGCTGCCTTCGGCGACGATTGGCGGCAAGGTCAATCTGTATGAGCCGGTGCATGGCTCGGCGCCGGACATTGCGGGCAAAGGCATCGCCAACCCATTGGGCGCGATTCTGACGGCGGCGATGCTGCTGCGGCACTCGGCAAACCTGGAGCAGGACGCGCAGGCGGTCGAGACGGCCGTCCGCAAAGTACTGGAGCAGGGATATCGCACGGCCGACCTGGCGCGCAGCGAGAAAGACAAGAAGATGGTCCTCTCCACGCAGGAGATGGGCCGCCAGGTACATAGCGTGCTGAATGAGCTGATTGATCAGCGACAGGCGATGCACGCGGTGTAAGGGAAGAACGCCGAGGGCAGGGAAGCATTGGGCGCGCTTCAGCTTCTTTGCGCGCTCAGGACCGCGGTAATCACTGATTTCAGGGACAAATATGGCAACACCAAAAACACTCTTTGAAAAAGTCTGGGAGCAGCATGTGGTGGCAGAGCCTGAGGGTGAGCCGACGCTGCTCTACATTGATCTGCATCTGGTGCATGAGGTCACCTCGCCGCAGGCGTTCGATGGCTTGCGGATGGCGGGACGTAAGCTGCGCCGTCCGGACCGCACCGTGGCAACGGTGGACCATAATGTTCCGACGACGAACCGTCTGGTGATTGAAGACGCGATTGCCGCCAAACAGATAGAGACGCTGCGTAAGAACTGCGCTGAGTTTGGCGTGGAGTTTTACGATATCCAATCACCCAACCAGGGCATTGTTCACGTCATTGGACCGGAGCTTGGGCTGACCAAGCCGGGAATGACGATTGTCTGCGGCGACTCACATACCTCGACCCATGGCGCGTTTGGCGCGCTGGCCTTTGGGATTGGCACCTCGGAAGTCGAGCACGTCATGGCGACGCAGTGCCTGCCGCAGTCGAAGCCGAAGACCTTCCGCATCTTGGTTGAAGGCGAGCTGCCGCATGGGGTCACGGCAAAGGACATCATTCTCGGCATCATCGGCCGCATCGGCACCGATGGCGCAACCGGATATGTCATCGAGTATGCGGGGTCGGCCATCCGCTCGCTTTCCATGGAAGGCCGCATGACCATCTGCAATATGAGCATTGAGGCAGGGGCGCGCGCAGGCATGATTGCTCCGGATGAGACGACGTTTGCATATCTCCAGGGCCGGCGTTTTGCTCCCAAAGGCGCAGAGTGGGAGAAGGCCGTTGCGGAATGGAGCGGGCTGAGGACCGATCCGGGCGCAAAGTTTGACCGCGAGCTGTTGGTCCCGGCCGAGGAGCTGGTGCCCTATGTCACGTGGGGGACAAACCCGGGCATGGTGGTCCCGGTGACGGACAGCGTACCTGATCCGGCCAGCGCGAAAGACGAGACCGACCGCAAGGCCTTTGAGCGCGCACTGGAATATATGGGGCTGAAAGCGGGCATGCCGATTGAAGAGATCAGGGTAGACCGCGTCTTTCTTGGCTCCTGCACAAACTCGCGCATCGAAGACCTGCGCGCCGCCGCGAAAGTGGTCGCCGGTCATCACGTCCATCCGAAGGTGCGAGCGATGGTCGTTCCCGGTTCCCATCAAGTGAAGGCGCAGGCGGAGAAAGAGGGGCTGGACAAAATTTTTATCGAAGCCGGATTCGAATGGCGAGAGCCGGGCTGCTCGATGTGCCTGGGCATGAACCCGGACATTTTGCAGCCGGGTGAGCGTTGTGCGTCCACCAGCAACCGCAATTTTGAAGGCCGCCAGGGACGCGGTGGGCGCACGCATCTGGTAAGTCCGCAGATGGCCGCTGCCGCGGCGATCACCGGACACTTCACAGACATCCGTCAATGGGAATTTCAAGGTGAGGAGGTGCTGGTCTAATGCAGCCATTTCGCACGCTTACATCGGTTGTGACGCCGCTGGACCGCGCCAATGTGGACACGGACCAGATCATTCCAAAGCAGTTTCTGAAGCGCATTGAGCGCACCGGCTATGGCGAGTTTTTGTTCTTTGATTGGCGTCAGGACCCCAACTTCGAGATCAACCAGCCGCGCTACCGGGGCTCGCAGATTCTGGTCACGGCCAAGAACTTCGGCTGCGGCTCCTCGCGCGAACATGCGGCCTGGGCGCTGGCGGACTTTGGCTTTCGTTGTGTGATTGCTCCCACCTTTGCCGACATCTTTCATTCCAATGCAGGCAAGAACGGCATTCTGCTGATTACTCTTCCGGAAGGCGAGGTGCAGCTGCTGCTGGAACGCGCGGCAAAAACGGAAGGCTATAAGCTGACGGTCTCGCTTGAAGACGAAACCGTCCGCGACGAGCAGGGCTTTGAGACGAAGTTTTCGATTGATCCCTTCCGGCGTTATTGCCTGCTGGAGGGGCTGGACGACATTGGTCTGACGCTGCGCCATGCTGCGGCGATTGACCAGTACGAACAGAAACACAATGCGGAGTTCTGGTACGCCCCGAAGGCGTGACCTTCACTGGACAGCTTCCTGACCTTTTTGGAGAAGAGCACATTGAGTTCCGATGGATTGGACAAGGCAAAACGGAAAAGTATTCCCCTGACGGAGGGGCCGAACCGCGCCGCGGCGCGCGCCATGCTGCGCAGTATCGGCTTTACCAAGGAAGACCTGCGCAAGCCGATTATCGGTATTGCGAATACATGGACCGAGATCGGGCCTTGTAATTTCCACCTGCGCCAGATTGCCGAGGCAGTCAAGCAGGGCATTCGCGAGGCGGGCGGCACGCCGATGGAATTCAACACCATCACCATCTCAGATGGGATCACGATGGGAACAGAAGGGATGAAGGCCTCGCTGGTAAGCCGCGAAGTCATCGCCGACTCGATTGAACTCGTAGCGCGCGGCAACCTCTTTGACGGTCTTGTCTGCATTGCGGGGTGCGACAAAAACATGCCCGGAACGGTGATGGCGCTGGCGCGTCTGGATGTTCCGGGGCTGATGCTTTACGGCGGCTCGATTGCGCCCGGTCATGCAAATGGCCGCGACCTGACGGTGCAGGATGTGTTTGAGGCCATCGGTGCACACGCAGCAGGCAAGCTGGACGATGCAGGACTTGAAGTGATTGAGGCCAACGCGTGTCCTGGAGCGGGCGCCTGCGGTGGGCAGTTTACGGCCAACACCATGGCGATTGCCTGCGAGTTTCTGGGAATATCGCCCTTCGGTATCTCCAGCGTTCCGGCGTTTCTGCCGGAAAAACTGACGACGGCGCGCAAGGCCGGTGCTCTGGTGATGGATCTGGCGCGCAGAGACCTGCGTCCGCGCCAGATCATTACGCGCGAGGCGCTGGAGAACGCCATTACCAGCGTTGTTGCTTCCGGCGGCTCGACGAATGCCGTGCTGCACCTGATTGCGATTGCGCATGAGGCCGGTATCCAGCTTTCGGTGGATGACTTTGACCGCATCAGCCGCAAGACCCCGCTGCTTTGCGACCTGAAGCCGGGCGGCAAATACGTAGCGGCGGACTACTACAAGGCAGGCGGGAGCCGTCTGCTGGCGCAGCGCCTCATCGAGGCCGGCTTCCTGCACAAAGACTGCATCAACGTCAGCGGGCAGACGCTGGCCGAAGAAGCGGCGCAGGCCACAGAGGCCCCTGACCAGGACGTGATTCATCCAGCGACCAAGCCGCTGAAGCCCATGGGCGGTCTTGTCATCCTCAAAGGCAACATTGCGCCTGAGGGCTGCGTGATTAAGATTGCCGGGCACAACCGGCTGGAGCACCGTGGTCCGGCGCGCGTCTTTGACTGCGAAGAGGCGGCCTTTGCCGCAGTCGAGCAGGGCAAGATCCGCCCCCACGATGTACTGGTGATTCGCTATGAGGGACCGAAGGGCGGCCCGGGCATGAGAGAGATGCTTCAGGTGACGGCGGCCATTGTCGGCATTCCGGAGCTGTCTGAGACGGTCGCGCTGCTCACAGACGGCCGCTTCTCCGGCGCGACGCGCGGGCTGATGGCGGGCCATGTCTCGCCGGAAGCAGCCATGGGCGGCCCGATTGCCGCGATCCGCGAAGGCGACATCATACACTTCGACATCCCGAACCGTCGGCTTGATGTGGAGGTCCCGGAGAAAGAGTTACAGTCACGGTTACAGAACTGGAAGGCGCCGGAGCCGAAGTTTGAGCGCGGGGTCTTCCGCAAGTATGCGGACACGGTTTCTTCGGCATCCTTAGGGGCCGTGACGAACTGACAACCATCGCAAGACAAGGAGTCATCAGAATGAGCGCAACACCACAGACCACCCGCCTTACTGGTTCCGAGATTACTTGGGCCACCCTGGTTGGCGAGGGCGTAACGGACGTCTTTGGCTATCCCGGCGGGGCCATTCTGCCTATCTATGACGCAATGCGAAAGTTTCCCGTCCGTCATATTCTGGTGCGGCACGAGCAGGGGGCGACGCACATGGCCGACGGCTATGCGCGCGCATCGGGCAAGGTGGGCGTAGCGATGGCGACCTCCGGTCCGGGCGCAACCAACATGGTCACAGGGCTGGCGACTGCGATGATGGACTCGGTGCCGATTGTCTGCATTACGGGGCAGGTTTCAAGCAAAGTGCTCGGCACGGATGCCTTTCAGGAGGTGGACATTACCGGCATCACACTGCCCATCACCAAACACAATTATCTTGTCACGCGGGCCGAGGACATTGCGCCGGTGCTGCGCGAGGCCTTTCTGATTGCGAAATCCGGACGGCCTGGTCCGGTGCTGGTGGACATCACGAAAGATGCGCAGCAGGCCACGGCCGAGTTTCACTTTGAAGCTGCAGCGCCCCGCCCTTATCGGCCGCATCCGATGCGCGGCCACAGCGCGGACTCCATCAGCGATGCAGCTCGTCTCATCCGCGAAGCGAAGCGCCCGATGATTCTCGCTGGACACGGTATCATTCAGTCCGGAGCATTTGAACAGGTACGCACGCTGGCAGAGCGGATGCAGATTCCCGTGGCGTCCACATTACTGGGCCTCGGAGCATTTCCTGCATCGCATGAGTTTTCGCTGGGCATGATGGGGATGCATGGCGAGGCCTGGGTAAACACCGCAATCCAGAAAGCGGACCTGCTCATTGCCTGCGGGATGCGTTTTGATGATCGCGTCACCGGGACGCTGGCCACGTATGCGCCCCATGCCAAGAAGATCCACATCGAGATTGATCCGGCCGAGATCAACAAGAACGTGAAGGTAGACGTGGCGCTGGTGGGGGACCTGAAGCAGGTGCTGGAAATCCTGCTGCCGCAGATTCCCACCAGGGCAAGCTCGCCATGGGTGCGCGAGATCAACGAGATGAAGGGCGAGTGTGCAGTCCGCGACATCAAGAACCTGCCGGACAACGGGCATCTTTATGCGGCCCATGTGATCCACGATCTGTGGAATGCGACCGAAGGCAAGGCCATTGTGGTGACCGACGTGGGCCAACATCAGATGTGGGAGGCCCAGTATTACAAGCACAATGAGCCCCGCACGCTGGTCACCTCCGGCGGACTGGGCACGATGGGCTTTGCGCTGCCCGCAGCCATTGGCGCAAAGGTCGCCTGCCCGGAGAAGGAAGTCTGGGTGATTGCCGGAGACGGCGGCTTTCAGATGACCGCAGCCGAGCTGTCGACCATTGCGCAGGAACAGCTCGACATCAATATTGCCATCATTAACAACGGGTATCTTGGGATGGTGCGTCAATGGCAGGAGTTTTTCTACGAGAAGAACTACGCTTCCTCGCCAATACTCAGTCCCGACTTTGTGAAGCTGGCCGATGCGCACGGCATTGCAGGCGCCACGGTCACGAAGCGCGCTGAAGTGCTGCCTGCCGTCAAAGCCGCACGGGAGACGAAGGGCCCGTTCCTGATTAATTTCCTGGTGGAAAAGGAAGACTCGGTCTATCCGATGATTCCTCAGGGCAAGGCGCTGCATGAGATGATCCGGCGGCCGGACAACCCTCTGATCGAAACAGCAGAAGATGCATAAAAGGGCGCTGGCAGTTTCGCTGGCCGCTGAAGGAAAGATTTGTAACTATGCTGCATACATTTGTCGCACTCGTGGAAGACAAACCGGGCGTGCTGACGCGCGTGGCCTCACTCTTCCGCCGCCTGAATGTAAATATCGTCTCCCTTACAGTGGGCCGCTCGGAGCGGGAAGGCGTTTCGCGCATGACGATCGTCGCGGAGGCGTCGCCGACTGCTGGCCATCGCATTACAGCCAGCCTCTATAAGCTAGAGAACGTGCTGGAGGTGGATGACGTGGGCCAGTTTGCCTGCGTGACCCGCGAACTGGCGCTGATTAAAGTTGCCGCCACGCCGCAGACCCGCTCACACATCTTTGAGTTGGTGGAGGTCTTCCGCGCGCGTATTGTGGACCTTGCGCCGGATTCGCTGATGATTGAGATTACCGGCGTTTCCAGCAAGATTGAGGGGTTGATCCAGGTTCTGATGGAGAGCGGCGACGAGATCCTGGAGATTGCGCGCACGGGACGCATGGTGATGCGGCGGGGACGACATACCAGCCGTGTGCTCGATGCCATGCGCATTGCCGGCGCGCCCGAACCGGAGATTCTGGAGCCGAATGTAACGGCAGAGAGCGAAGAAGAATCGCAGCTGCCGCAATCATGATTCCGCCATTCTGGCGGATGCACGGGCCTTCACGGCAGAAGCCCCCAGCTTTGTCCAGAAGGACGACGAATGACCGACACCGATTTTTTCATCACGAAGGGAAAACGAAACAATGGCGAAGACCTACCATGACCACGACGCAGACCTTTCACTGATCCAGCAGAAGAAGGTCGCGATCATCGGATACGGATCGCAGGGCCATGCCCATGCGCTTAACCTGAAGGACTCCGGCGTCCACGTGCGCGTCGGCCTGCCCGCATCGAGCAAATCCATTGACAAAGCGAAGAAGGCGGGTCTTGAAGTCAGCACGATTTCTGAGGCCGCGGCCTGGGCCGACGTGATCATGATCCTCACGCCCGATGAGACGCAGGGCGAGCTGTACAACAAAGAGATTGCCCAGCACCTGAAGCCCGGCAAGACACTGGCTTTTGCGCATGGATTCAACATTCGTTATGGCACGATTCAGCCGCCGGCTGGCGTCGATGTGTTTCTCGCCGCGCCCAAGGCCCCGGGGCACCGCGTGCGTGAAGTGTTTACAGAGGGCGGAGGCACTCCGGGCCTTGTTGCCGTGCATCAGGATGCGAGCGGCAACACGCTTGCGCTGGCGCTTTCCTATGCCAAGGGAATCGGCTGCACCCGTGCCGGGGTGCTGGAAACCACCTTCAAGGAAGAGACCGAAACCGACCTCTTCGGCGAGCAGGCGGTACTTTGCGGTGGCACGGCCGCTCTGGTCAAGGCCGGATTTGAGACGCTGGTGGAGGCGGGGTATCAGCCGGAGCTGGCATACTTTGAATGCCTGCACGAGCTGAAGCTGATTGTGGACCTGATGTATCGCGGCGGTCTGGCCTACATGCGTTATTCCATTTCAAACACGGCCGAGTATGGCGATTACACCGCAGGGCCCCGCATTGTTACCGACGAGACGCGCGCCGCCATGAAGAAGCTGCTCAAGGAGATCCAGGACGGCACCTTTGCCAAGAACTGGATTGAAGAGAACAAGAGCGGCTGCAAAAATTTCCATGAGACGCGCCGGAAAGAGGCAAAGCACCAGATTGAAGAAGTGGGCGCGAAGCTGCGCGCGGCCATGCCCTTCCTTGATCCGGTTGAGGTAAAGGACGGAGTGCCTCAGCCCGCACAGCCAACGGAAGTTGTGTCGGCTTCGTCTAAGTAGTGGTCGGCGGTCCTTGTCCCCGGTTGCTGTTCCAGATGTGGACCGGGGACGGACCTGAAAAATGCTGGTCCATGTATGACGCTGCGCCTCCCCTTCATCGCCGCCATACTGAGTTTGCCGGCCGGGCTGTTTGCCCAGGCCAGCCTGAGCTGTTCCATGCGCCCGGCGACGCTGGTACAGATGCGGCATTGCTACCGGCCACTGCTGGTCTTCAGTCCAACTGCGAAGGACCCACGCCTGTTGAAGCAGCAGTCTGCTCTGGACAGCGCGGCTGATGACATGATGGACCGTTTTGTTCTGTTCCTGCCGATCATCGCCCAATCGCAGGGGTACCAGCCTCCGCTGGATACGCCCTATGAGATTCTGAACCGCAAAGAGATGGCGTCCGTCCGTGCCCGCTTTCAGGTCCCGGAAGGCCGGTTTTCGGTCTATCTGCTGGGAGAGGATGGCCGCATCAAACTGAAGAGCACGCAGCCGGTCTCGATTTCGCAGCTCAACCAACTCATCGATTCCATGCCCGAACGGAAGATAGAAATGCAGCGTCCACATGCAAATTAGCGCAGTTTGACACTTTCTTGACGCTTCTGCCGTGCGAAATCGTCTAAGATTTACCATCTGAAGAGAGGTCTTCTGACCTGCCGGGAAAGGGCCTATGAATATAGCCAGCATCGCCCCTCCAGAGGAACGCTTTACTCCCAAGTCGCCGACGCCGGTGCCTGAAATTATTGCGGCGCTCAAGCGGGTCTCTGCCCTGCATGGGATGGAGGAGGCCGAATATGAATGGCTGGCGACGCATGGCGTGGAGCGCTTTGCCGAGGCGGGCACAACCATCTTTCGTGAAGGCGAGCCGGCAACGGAGATGACCATCATGCTGAAGGGGGAAGTGCATGTGCGGCGTGAGCATGGTCCTTCTGCGCTGTGGATCGGGCGCTCGGGCCAGATCTCCGGCCTGCTGCCCTTTTCCCGCATGAAGACCTATGGCGGCCACGGCTACACGGTGGCACCCACCTGGGCGCTTTCCTACCCCAAAGAGATTTTTCCTGAGATGCTGAAGGCCGTGCCTTCGATGACCCAGCGCTGCGTGAGCGTGCTGCTGGACCGCGTGCGCGAGGTGACGCGCATGGAACAGCAGACGGAAAAACTGAATGCCCTGGGTAAGCTCGCAGGCAATCTTGCCCATGAGCTGAACAATCCGGCATCGGCGGCGCAGCGTGCTGCTTCGGGGCTGCTTGATGAACTGCATGTTTATGGCTATGAGAAGTATCGGCTGGGCAGTTTGTGCCTCTCAGAAGAGCACCTGACGCAGGTGCGCAACTGGCAAAAGTCGGTGCGCGAACGTGCGCGTGCCCTGAGCAACTCTGCTGCGGACCAGGCAGCGCGGGAAGATGCACTGCTGGCCTGGATGAGGCAGCACGGAATTGAGTCGCCTTGGAAGATTGTTCCGGAGCTGGCCGAGGCCGGTGTGGAACCTCTTCAACTGGAACCGCTGGTGGAGTTTCTGGATGCGCATGCGCTGATGGTGGTGCTGTCCCAGTTTGCCTCTTCCATCCGGGCTGAAAACATGGCCAACGCCATGCTCGATTCCACCAAACGCATCTTCGACCTGATTCGCGCCATTAAAGACTATTCCTACATGGACCAGGCGCCGATCCAGGAAGTGGACATTCCCCAGGGACTGGAAAATACGCTGACCATGTTGCAATCGCGACTGCAGCATGTGGAGGTAGAACGGCGCTATGCCCCGGACCTGCCGCGGCTCAGCGCATATGCCAGCGAGCTGAACCAGGTGTGGATGGCGCTGCTTGAAAATGCTCTCGATGCGATCCAGGATCGCGGACGCATTACGCTCAGTGTGCAGCCTTCCGGAGACATGCTGCTGATTGAGGTATGGGACAACGGCCCCGGCATTCCGCCCGAATTGCAGGACCGCATCTTCGAGCCGTTCTTTACGACCAAGGCCCCAGGCAGTGGCCTTGGGCTTGGTCTCGATACGGTCCAGCGCATCGTGCGCAAGCACCGCGGATATGTCCGCGTGCAGTCTGAGCCAGGTGCAACCTGCTTCCAGGTGCGCCTTCCGGTGGAGCAGTTGCAGGCGTATTAGCAGGGACGGCCTTCGGTCCGCCTGCTTCCTCCCGCGCAAGCCAGATTTCTTGTTTCGTCCCTATCTCTGCTTCAGAATAAAGTTGCCATTCTTCGCTGCTGCAGTGAATGCTGGGCTCAGGCAACCGCTCCAGGAATTTTGAGCGGTCCTTTCCCTTGCATCCCGTCATGCGCCAAAGCAGTGTCCCGCGGTCCCTCCCGCGGCGAGATTTATTGAGGGCGTGGCTTCAGAGGGTGGACCCGTAGGCTGCTGGTCCTTCCAGCCGTATTTTTGTCAGTTGGTTCCACCGCTCCAATTCCTCTGGCAAGCGAGGAGAAGTCATGCCGGGCGCGACCATGTCCACTACCGTCTGGGGTGGAATGTTCCCCTGCCGGTTACGAAAGAGGCCCTTGACCCAGGCAATGGCGGCCAGTCCAGCATCGGAGTGGAAGCTCTGTTCGATGTAGAACCACTTCTGGTCCCATCCGAGGGTGCGGGTATGCAGCTCAAATCGGACCCAGAGGCCGAGCGGACGGCGGTAGGTGATGTCGACGGACCCGACGAGAGGGGTCCAGCGGCCACTCAGGGCATGGTTGAGGATGCCGTTGGCGGCCATCATGTGAATGCGGCCGTAGTCCATGCAGCTTAGGTAGCGCGAGTTGTTGAGGTGGAAATTGAAATCGATATCATTGGGCAGGACGCGCATCGAAACACGGTCCTGGTCGAGCACGCCAATGCGCGGCAGGGGCCGGACCAGCTGGCGAATGGTGAGCAGGGGAATGCGGACGAAGCTGTTGATGTGAGCCATCTGGAAACACAAAGACCCCGGAACGGTCCGGGGTCCGATTGCGGGCGTACAGAGAACTACGCTTTTACAACCTTACCGCTTTTGATGCAGCGGGTGCAGACCCGCAGACGCTTTGCGCCGCCCTCTACTTTCGCCTTGACCGGGCGGAGATTGACATTCCAGCGCCGACGAGTGACGTTGTGCGCATGAGAGATATTGTTTCCGAATTGCGGGCCTTTGCCGCAGATTTCACACACCTGAGCCATGATCAAACTCCAGAATTGCTGAACTTTTCGCGCTAGCCAGCGCCCGCCAGAAACTGCATGCGCCACATTGTGCGCGGGGAGCGGGCAGGCAGACAGAGAAATGCCCGCACTGGTGCCGAAACCATAGTTTATCTCAAACAGACCCGAGAAACAACCGCTTATCCCTGCAACCGGCCGTTCGTCCCAATTTGCGCCGTGCACGGTGCGTATCTGCGTAGTGTGGGGCTGTGGAGGAAAGTTATGAAACTGACGGCAAATCTTCTGACTGCGGCTGTTCTGGTCCTGGCGATCCATGTGGTCCTGGCGCAGAGCACGCCGGCCTTTCATGTGGATGTAAAAGGTAAAGGGAAAGCGATGATCCTGATTCCCGGGCTGTCTTCCTCTGGAGAGGTTTGGGATTCAACGGTAGCGCGGTATCAGGACAATTACCGCTGTTATGTGCTCACGCTTGACGGGTTCGCCGGACAGCCGCGATGGACGGGTCCGGGGGATGATTTTCTGAATGTAGTCCGGGACCAGCTGGCGGCGTATATCGACAAAAACCACCTGGACCATCCGGTGATTGTAGGGCACTCGCTGGGCGGGTTTCTCGCTTTGGACCTGGCGGAGAAATATCCGGACAAGGTAGGGCCGCTGGTGATTGTGGACGCACTGCCGTTCTCAGCCCATGCCTGGATGAATGTGGACTCGGCGGACGGAGTCAAGGGGATGGCGGCTGGATTGCGCTCGCGGATTGCTGGAGAAACAGACGCGGAGTACGCAGCCTATGTGAACAGCGGGGCGATGACGCGCTCCATGGTGACAAGCGATGCTGATTTTGCGCGCATCAAGGAGTGGGGGCTACGTTCTGACAAGCAGACAGTTGGCGATGCCATGTATGACATGCTGGTGACAGACCTGCGTCCGGAGCTGGGCCACATTCATACGCCGATTCTGGTAATGGGGACTTGGATTGGATTGGCAGAAGCGGCACAGCAGCCGGCCTCTCCGACATTCCGGAGCGCCATATTGAAGGAGTTTGAAGGCCAGTATGCCGGTGCACCCCAGACGACGATTGTGCTGGCCGACCATGCACGGCACTTTATTATGTACGATGATCCGCAGTGGTTCTTTGCCCAGATGGATGCGTTTTTGAAGGCGCACCCGGCCGCCTGAGGCGGCAGGAGGCGGGAAAGCTGTGATGGACCACAAAACAGGAACATCCTTTGATCTGGGTGCGCCGGCGAAGCAGCAAAGCTGGCGCGCCCTGCTGTTGTCGTTTCGGCCAGGGTATCTTGCAGCGCAAGTGCTGGGATGGGGACTTTATGCGGCCATCAGCTTTCCCCTGGTTGTGGCCGCAAAGTATTATCAGAGACCGTCGGCGGCGCTGGTTTCCGTGCTGCTTTTTTCGTTCTATGGGTTCATGGCGACGCATGTGGTGCGTGCCATGGCCCGCAGGCAGAACTGGGCCGACAGGCCGTTCTCCTGGGTGGCGCTGCGCACGCTGGTCGCTGCCGCCCTTAGCGGCGTGTGGATGGCCGGTTGTCTGGTCGTCATCAACAGTCTGATCCTGGGGCTTTTTGTGGCGCGCGGCCGCGATGCTTACATGGTGCTTCTGTACATGTTTCCCAACTCGGCCGTCGTAGTACTGTTCTGGGAGTTCTTTTATTTTCTGGCCAAGACGATCGAGCGCCGGCGCATGGCAGAGATGCAGGGGCTGCAACTGCAGTTGCTGGCCCGAGAGGCGCAGCATCGCGCCCTGTCTTCGCAGCTTCAGCCGCATTTCCTGTTTAATTGTCTGAATTCGCTGCGTTCGCTCATTGTGGAAGACCCCTCGCGCGCAAGGGAGATGGTCACCGACCTGGCCGGGTTGCTGCGCTATTCTCTGGACCATGACCCGCTCACGCGCGTTACGCTGGCCGAGGACCTGGCCGCACTGGACCGCTATCTTGCGCTGGAGATGATCCGGTTTGAGGACCGGCTGCGCATTCGCCGGCAGGTTACAGGCGAGGCATTGCGGGCACTGGTGCCGCCCATGATGGTGCAGGCGCTGGTGGAGAATGCAATCAAGCACGGTATCGCCGCACGGAGCGAGGGTGGGGAGATTGCGATTGAGGCAGAGAGACAGGACCGCATCTTGCGGATTGATGTCCTGAATGATGGCCGACTGCTGGCCCTGGAGCGTCCGGGCAGTATCGGGCTGCGGAACACGCGGGAGCGGCTGGCCTTGACTTATGGAGCGCAGGCATCCCTGGAGCTTTTCGCGATGCAGCCGGAAAAAGTCTGTGCGCGACTGACGTTGCCCTTTGAGGAAGCGAGATGATCCGGGCGCTGATTGTGGATGATGAGCGGCTGGCGCGCTCTGAGCTGCGCCGTTTGCTGGATGCTCATGACGATATTGAGATCGTCGGCGAGGCGGCAAATGCGCAGGAGGCAAGGACCCTGATGGAGAAGCTGCAACCTGCGCTTCTGTTTCTGGATGTGGAGATGCCAGGGGAGAGCGGAATCGCGCTGATTGAATCTCTTCCTGATCCACCCGATGTCATCTTTACGACGGCATACAGCCAGTATGCGGTAGAGGCCTTTGAGCAATGTGCAGTGGATTATCTGCTCAAGCCGATTGAGGCGGGACGGCTGGCGCGGGCGCTCCATCGGATTCGAGAGCTCCGGGCGCAGAATGCCCGGGAGGTCCCACAGCAGTTTTTTGTCCGCGAAGGTGAGCGCGCCTGGATGGTGCGGCCTGCTGATATCCGCTTGCTGGAGAGTGAAGGCAATTACACGCGGGTTTGTTTTGGAGAACACCGTCCGCTGGTCCTGCGTAGTTTGCAGGCCCTGCAGGAGCGTCTGGGAAAGCAGTTCTTCCGTGCAAACCGCAATCAGGTGATTAATCTGCGTTGGGTCGAATCCATGGAGCTGAATCCAGACCTTAGCCTGACGGCGGTCTTAAGGGACGGTACTCGCGTTGGGCTCTCGCGCCGGCAGTCCCAGATTTTTCGCGAGCAAATGGCCCTGTAGTAGGATGCTGAGTATGCTGGCCCCCCGAAGCATCCTTCGGTCTCCATTCTTTTGTTTTCTTCTCCTTACTGCTGTTGTTTTCAGCGCTGCGGCGCAGACCGTGACCTACCCGCTCACGATCCAGGACGCCTCGATTGAAAACGCATATGTGCTTCATGCCAAAAACTGGCCGTCCAAGTTTGGATTGCCCAATCCGGCGATCATTCGGTCAAATGCAGGCGAGCGCTGGTATCAGATTGAAACCTCGCGCGGCAATTTCAGCCCTACATTTGGCAATCTGTTTACGCCGGAAACAGGGTGGGTCCCGGTGGCTGAAAAGAACCATACCCAGCTGATCTACACGTTCAATACCGTGCCGGCGTGGGCCACCGGAGAGCCGGGTCCTGGGCCAGCGAAGCGCGCTCCTCTCGA
This sequence comes from Pseudacidobacterium ailaaui, assembly GCF_000688455.1. Lineage (NCBI taxonomy): Bacteria > Pseudomonadati > Acidobacteriota > Terriglobia > Terriglobales > Acidobacteriaceae > Pseudacidobacterium > Pseudacidobacterium ailaaui. The sequence goes on along the minus strand of NZ_JIAL01000001.1, from coordinate 725,022 downwards.
TATTGAAGAGAAGAATGAGAGATGCAAAGCACCGCTGGACGGCGTCATCAGCCCGAATGGAGATTGCATCTGGAAGGAGTGGATCACGGCGCTGATGCAGAAAAACTGCGAGGTCTCCTCTGCCCCCGCATCGCCACTGGTTGGCCGATGCCACATCCATTATTTTGAGGCGTGGAATGAATTCAATGCGCCGATGTTCTGGGACGACTCGCTGGACCACCTGGCGAAGATGGCCAACGACATGGCCGTGATCGTAAGGACCTACTGCGGGGACTGCAAAATCATTGGCGGGTCCACATCGGCGGGTGGTGTAGGGCGGCAGGGAGATGGTCCGAGCGGATCTGGGGAATTTGACAAGGCGCTAGGCGAGTTTCTGGATGCGTGGCACCGCATCCCGAATGCCTCGCTGCCCGATATCGTCAGCTTTCATGCCTATCCTTCGCGCACGAACGTCTTTCCGGTGCCGATGCCGGAGACCAATGTCTCAGAAGGCGATCCTAAATGCGCGCGCTTCGCTGTGCCCAATGTGGCCTGCCAGTATGCCATCGTAGACCAGCCGGGGAGGGTGCGCGCCGTGCTTGCCAGAAGGCAATCCTTCCTGTCTGCTTCCACGCCGGTCTGGGACACGGAATCCGGCTGGTATGGCAATAAAAACCTGTTCCATGGGGTGGATGCCAACGGCTATGCGGATGCCATTACGGGCATGATGCGGCAGGCGTTTCTGGCGCGGGAAACCATCCTGCTGGCCAACGAAGACGTGGGCGTAAATCTTTGGTATGAAGCGGACCACCAGTGCGATGGCACGCTAATCGGATTTGGCTACCCGCAAAGCTCACCAGAGATGCGTCAATGTCCGAATGATCCTGTCATTCCGCCGGGACTGACACCCGCCGGCCGTGCCTTGGTGGTGGTTTACGGTTGGCTGCAGGGGGGGACCTTTGATGGTCCCTGCAAAGCTTCAGCAGGGGTGTGGAGCTGTCCCATCACGACGCAGCGAGGCGGGCGCGGACTGATTGCCTGGACCGAGAAGTTGGAATCTACAGCGACGATCGCGCCTCCGCCGGGAGGTTTCCGTTATGCGCATACTCTGGACGGCCAGACCCAGCCCCTGAAACCGGAACAGCCGTTGCCGGTGGAGATGCGGCCAACGCTTTTCGACGACGCTCCGTAATACACTGGAAGGTTCGGCTTTTGCCGCAGAAGATTGCTATGTCTGAACCAACCACTGCTGTATCCACGGAAGCGCCTCTTTCGACCATCGCCCAAATTGGCGAGCACGAAGGCAGGTCCGTCACCCTGAGGGGCTGGCTGTACAACCTGCGTGAGAGCGGAAAACTGCTCTTTCCCATTTTTCGCGATGGGACGGGGACCATTCAGGGGGTCGTGCCCAAGGCCGCTGTGACGCCCGAGGTTTTTGAGACTGTCAAGGGACTGACGCAGGAGTCGAGCGTCATCGTTACAGGCAAAGTGCGTGCGGACAAACGCGCTCCGGGTGGGTACGAACTCGACGTTGAGAATGTTGAGGTCGTGCAGCGTGTTTCGGAAGAGACGCCGTTTCCGATTTCGCTCAAGGAGCACGGCACGGACTTCCTGATGGAGCACCGCCATCTCTGGATCCGCACGCCGCGCCAGTCGGCCATCCTGCGCATTCGCGCCGAGATCATCAAAGCCGCCCGCGATTTTTTGGATGACAACGGCTTTGTGCTGACGGATCCGCCGATTCTGACGCCCGCGGCCTGCGAAGGCACAAGCACCCTTTTCCCAGTGGAGTATTTCGGCGATGAGGCGTATCTGACGCAGAGCGGCCAGCTCTATATCGAGAGCACAGCGATGGCGCTGGGTAAGGTCTACAGCTTTGGGCCGACCTTCCGCGCGGAAAAGTCAAAGACCCGCCGCCATCTGACCGAGTTCTGGATGGTCGAGCCGGAATGGGCCTATGCGAGGCTCGATGATCTGATGGGGCTTGCCGAGCAGTTCATCAGTTTCATCGTAGAGCGTGTGCTCACGCGCCGCGCTGCCGATCTGAAAGTCATTGGCCGTGATACCAGTAAGCTGGAAACCATCAAGGCCCCGTTTCCCCGCATCAGCTACGACGAAGCGGCGCAGATGCTGAAGGACGCACATGCCCGGGGCCTGCTGGAACAGCCATTTGAGTATGGCAACGACTTCGGGTCGCCGGATGAGACATATCTCTCTTCGCAGTTTGACCGCCCCGTGATGGTGCATCGTTATCCTGCGAATGTGAAGGCCTTCTACATGGAGCCAGACCCGGAGGACCCAAAATATGCGCTCTGTGTGGATGTGCTGGCCCCGGAAGGGTATGGAGAAATCATTGGCGGTTCGCAGCGCATTGCTTCCTTCGACCTGCTGAAGAAGCGCATTGAAGAACACAATCTGCCGATGGAGGCCTTTCAGTGGTATCTCGATCTGCGGCGTTACGGTTCGGTGCCTCACTCGGGCTTTGGAATGGGCATTGAGCGTGCGGTGGCCTGGATCTGCGGGCTGGAGCATGTACGAGAGACGATTCCATTTGCACGGACACTGAACAGAATTTATCCATGAGGGCGGCCTCCTGTCCTTGGATGGGTACAGGATGGGGCGTCTGTTTGTGGACCTCTTCAAACGAAAGAACGTATGTCGAAGACCAATGAAACATTTGCGGTGCCTCACAGCGGGGTCCAGTCCCTGCCACCGCGCGATATCTGCATCATCGGAGTGCCTCTGGATTTAGGGGCATCGCGCCGCGGCGTGGACATGGGCCCGTCGGCCGTCCGCGTCGCCGGTCTTGAAGCACGGCTGGAGGCGCTGGGCCACAATGTGAGCGATGGTGGAAACATCGGGGTCGCCATCGCAGAGACAAAACATGTTGGCGAAGAAAATGCGCGCTATCTGAAGGAGATTACCGAGACCTGCACCAAGGCCGCCGAACATGTGATGGAAGCCCTGGAAAAAGGCATGACGCCTGTCATTATTGGCGGAGATCATTCCGTTGCCGCAGGCAGTGTTTCCGGGGTAGCTGAGTTTTATCGGCGGCAGAACCAGAAGATTGGCCTTATCTGGATCGACGCCCACTCGGACCTGAACACGCCGGAGACTTCGCCCAGCGGCAATGTGCATGGAATGCCTCTGGCTGCGTTGCTGGGCCTGGGGCCGGCAGCGCTGGCCAATATCTGCGGGTTTTCGCCCAAGGTGTTGCCGGAAAACACAGTGCTGATTGGCGTCCGGGACATCGACGCGACGGAAAAGGAAAACATTAAGCGCGCCGGGCTGACCGAGGTCTATACCATGCGCGACATTGACGAGCGCGGGATGCGCGCTGTTATGGAAGAGGCCCTCCGCGCCGCCGGACGAGGGACGGCCGGCTATCATGTCTCCCTCGACATGGACTGGGTGGACCCGGAAGATGCTCCGGGAGTGGGTACACCGGTTCGCGGCGGCGCCACCTACCGCGAGGCGCATCTGGCGATGGAGATCATCGCTGACCACGGACGCATGTTGAGTCTGGAAGTGGTCGAGGTCAACCCCGTCATTGATGAACACAACCGGACGGCAGACCTCGCAGTAGAGCTGATTTCCTCAGCATTCGGGAAGAAGATCCTGTAGGCGTGCTGTCTGGCGGGAACCAGAACAGTCATGCTTCATCAGAGCGCGAAGCACACCGGCCGCTGATGCACACGATACACTCGCTTTATTGAGTATGCCCAAACTTCGAGTCGGTGTTCTATTTGGCGGCCGCAGCGGTGAGCACGAAGTCTCTCTGCTTTCCGCGGCCTCGGTGCTTCAGGCCATCAACCGGAAAAAGTACGATGTTGTCCCCATTGGGATCACGAAAGAAGGGCGCTGGGTGACGGCGTCCGATGCCGAGCGTCTGCTGGCGGGGGAGCCGGCAGACCAGCGGCAGCTGCGTGCGGGTGACCCGCAGGCGACGGCCCCGGCCGCCGTTCTGGCCAAAGGGGAGGCGGTGATTGTTCCGCCAGTACCCACAGCGGCAAAGACCGGCTCTCTGGTACCTTTTGAGACCGATCGGCACCCGGAGCACCAGGCCCTCAGTGTGGACGTCATTTTTCCCGTGCTGCACGGGACCTTTGGCGAAGACGGGACCATTCAGGGGCTTTTTGAGCTGGCGGGAATCGCCTATGTTGGATCCGGAGTGCTCGGCTCTGCCACAGGCATGGACAAGGACGTGATGAAGCGGCTTTTTGCTTCGGCAAAACTGCCGATTACGAAGCATGTCACCTTCCTGCGTGGAGAATGGGAAGCGGGCAGCAGGAAAATCATCACGCGTATTGAAGCGGCGCTGAAATATCCGGTGTTTGTGAAGCCTGCCAACTTGGGCTCTTCGGTCGGGATCAGCAAGGCGCATGACCGCAAAGAGCTGGGTCCCGCCATTGAGCTTGCGGCGAATTACGACCGCAAAATCGTCGTGGAGCAGGGCGTAGGTGGAAAACGAGGCAAAGCACGCGAGCTGGAGGTGGCCGTGCTGGGTAACGACGCCCCGAAGGCTTCGGTGGTCGGGGAAGTGGTCCCCAGCAAAGAGTTCTACGATTACGAGGCCAAGTATCTAAGTGAGGGGTCGGAGCTTATCATTCCTGCAAAGCTTACGAAGCAGCAGGCAAAGCAGGTGCAGCAGATGGCCATTGCGGCATTCAGGGCCTGCGACTGCTCTGGGCTGGCGCGCGTGGATTTTCTGATGGAACCTGACACGAAGACGGGGAAATCCGGGCGCATTTATCTGAATGAGATCAACACACTGCCAGGATTTACGGCCATCAGCATGTATCCCAAGCTGTGGGCGGCGTCAGGAGTGCCGTATACAGAGCTGATTGACCGGCTGATTGCGCTTGCCTTGGAACGCCGCGCGGAGAAGGACCGGACGCAGTATTCGCGGTAATCCGAAACATCCGGTACTCTGTTGGTGTCAAATCAGATAAGGAGAGCTGCGCCCATGACCCTTCTCGACGCGCCTGCGTATGATGCCCGTCGCGCCAGGCGGAACCGTAATATTGTCATCACGGCCATCACAACCATTGTTGCCGTAGGACTGTTCGGGGTCCTGGGTTTTGTCACCGGGCATGGCTGGTTCTTCCGGACCATTCCTGCCGAGCACCGCGTCAATCTCTTCTTTGCTGCACTCCAGGCACAGGACTACAAGAAGGCCTATACACTTTGGACCCATGATCCTGATTGGGAGAAGCACCCGGACCAGTACAAGCCCTATGATTTCAATCAGTTTTATAAAGACTGGGGACCATCGGGCGATTACGGGACCATTAAAGACCACAAGATCGTCATCTCCAAGGCCGTGGGAAATGGCGTGGTGATGGGCGTGGACATCAATGGCGGCAAGACGCCGATCTTTCTGCGCGTCGATGACCAGAGCAAACAGATCGGATTTTCACCCGTCGAGCTCTATGTCGGCCCGTGACGGTTTTGCAGAAACTGCAGCTTGAACCGAAGTGGCACACCTCCTCTATGGGGGGAGCGGACGAGAAATCCTCCGGCTTCGATTAGGTCCAGGCTTTCCTCCGAGGGGCCGATCCATCGTTGCGTCTCAGACCGTAATTCACGAAGCCGGAAACGATCAGCCAGCAAGCTCGCGGCCACGCTTGAATGCAGTTTCGCACGTTTGCGGGTGGCCGCCAAAGAAGCGTATAGTCGGAGATGTTCGGGTAGCATCCCGGAAAGGGAGCTGCACTGGAGAGCCTTCATGAGTGTAAGCAATTTCTGCAGCGCAGATGCGCAAAACACCGCGGCGGTCCGCGCCAAGGTGACCTTCCAGACACTTCAGGAAAAAAAGCAGCAGGGCAAACCCATTACGGCGCTGACGGCCTATGACTACGCTACGGCCCGCCTGGTGGATGAGGCGGGCGTCGATCTGTTGCTCGTTGGCGATTCGCTGGCGCAGGTGGTGCTGGGGTATGATACGACGCTTCCTGTGACGATGGACGAAATGCTCCACCACACGCGTGCCGTGCGACGGGCGGTGAAACATGCCATTGTGGCCGCAGACATGCCATACGGCTCGTATCACGTGGGCGTGCAGGAGGGCGTGAGAAATGCGGCGCGGTTTCTCAAGGAAGCCGGGGCCGAAGCTGTGAAAATTGAAGGAGGAGCCAGCCGCGCCGAGCTGGTCGAGCGCCTCACCGATGCGGAGGTCCCTGTCATCGGGCACCTGGGACTGACGCCCCAGTCAGTGCACCGCATGGGAGGGTATAAGGTCCAGGGCAAGTCGGTGGCGGCAGCAGACACGCTGCTTCGCGATGCGTTGGCGCTGGAGGCTGCCGGCGCGGTGCTCATGGTGCTTGAAGGAATGCCGCGCGAAGTGGCACAGCACATCACGCAGCGTCTGAACATTCCTACCATCGGGATCGGGGCCGGCCCGGACTGCGACGGACAGATCCTGGTCTTTCATGATCTGGTCAATCTGAGCTTCGCAAAGCCAGCCAAGTTTGTGCGCCAGTATGGTGACGCCGCGGCTTTGTTCCGCTCCGCCATTGACGGCTACGTGCGGGACGTAGAGCGCCGTAATTTTCCAACGGAAGAGGAGAGCTATCATCTGCCGAAGGAAGTGCGCGGCGCATTTGAAACTGCTCCGCTGCGGCGGAAGGCCTGATCTGATTTTTGAACGGACCCATGCTCATTTTCCAATCCATCCAGGAAACACAGTCTGCGTGCGCGCAATTGCGCGGAGAGGGGCGCGTTCTGGGCTTTGTGCCAACTATGGGCGCGCTGCACGAAGGGCACCTTTCCCTGGTCCGCGCCGCCAGGGCGGAGTGTGATGTTGTCGCCGTTTCGATTTTTGTGAACCCCACGCAGTTCGGGCCGAATGAGGACTACGCAAAATACCCGCGCACTCTGGAGCAGGACTGCGGGCTGCTAGAACGGGAAGGTGTACATCTGGTCTTTGCGCCCACAGCAGACGAGATGTATCCGGAAGGTGCCAGCACTTTTGTCCTTGTGGAAGGCGTGAGCGAGAGGCTGGATGGAGCGTCACGGCCCGGACACTTCCGGGGAGTGGCCACTGTTGTGAGCAAACTCTTCCACATTGTCTGCCCGCACAAGGCCTATTTTGGGCAGAAGGACGCCGCCCAGGTTGCCGTGCTACGCAAAATGGTGCGAGACCTGAATTTCCCCGTGCAGCTTGTGGTCTGTCCCACAGTGCGCGAGGCAGACGGGCTGGCGATGAGCTCCCGCAATCGCTATCTTTCACCTGAAGAGCGCAGGCAGGCGCTGGTGCTCTCCCGCTCGCTGAAGCGGGTCGAGGAGATGGTGGAGCAGGGCGAACGGGCCGCGCACAGACTGATTGCCGCGGCGCGCGAGGTGTTTGCAGAAGAGCCTTCGGTCAGAGTGGACTATATTTCAGTGGTTGATCCTGACACTCTGAGGGAGGTTTCCGAAGTCAGCACCGGTACTCTGGTTGCTCTCGCGGCATTTGTCGGTGGAACCCGGCTGATTGATAACACTATATTGAGAACATGAGCCAGGCCGAGAAGGAAAAGCAGAAGCTGATTGCTCGCGTCCGCCGCATCCGGGGACAGGTGGATGCGATTGAGCGCTCTCTTGTCCGGGGAGACGACTGCGCCGACGTACTGATGCTTCTGGCCAATGTGCGGGGCGGGATCAACAGTCTTATGGCAGAGGTGTTGGAAGACCATATCCGACTGCACATGACAGAGAAAAATTCACAACTGCCAACGGACCTGGCAGAAGACCTGATTGACCTGGTCCGGGCCTATCTGAAGTAATTAGCGGCGCAGGGCCTCAATGGCCTGGTCAATGGCTGCGGCCAGGTCTTTCTGCTGCTGCGCCTGCAGCTTCTTACCCTGCGCGGTGAGATAGAAGACGTCAATGGCCACTTCGCCCTCGGTATCAATCAGGGCAACCTCAATATTGCACTGACATTGGGCGAAGGCCTTGGCCAGTTCGCGCAGCAGACCGGGGGTGTCCTGGGCGACCACTTGCAGTAGGGTGCTGTGAGAAGACGCCTCATTGTCAAAAGAAAGACGGGTCTCCACCTTGACCCGGACCTGATGATAGCGGTCGGCATGGCTGCGTGCGCGCAGCAGGGTCTCAAGGGGCACCTGATGCGAGATGACGTCGCGGATGCTTTTCAGGAAACGGTCGACTTCAGAAGGGTTCAGCTCCAGGGTCTGGAAGGAGTCCGTAAACTGGAAGGTATCTACGATAATGCCGGCGCTGTTTGAGAAGGCGTCGGCCTTGACGATGTTCATGCCCCAGGCGGAGAGCACTCCGGCCATTTCGGCAAAGAGCATGGGGCGGTCTTTGGTAATCAGCGTGACCTCATGCAACTGGCGCAGACGCCGGAAGGCAATCTGTACCGGCTCCGCTGCAAGATTACATGCCATGCGAAAGTGGTCGCGTATCTGGTCGGGAAGGTGCGTCTGCAAATAGCGTTGCGGGATTCCTTCAAGGAAGGTCTTGAGCTCTTCGCTGCGGTCCGGAACAAGCGCCAGGATGCGGTTGAGCGTACCTGTATCGCTTTCCACGTGATAGCGCTCTTCATCCACGCTGCGGTCCAGAAAGTTGGAGGTGGCGATATAAAGCTGCCAGAGGTTTTCCGCTTTCCAGGGCGTGAGGGCTTCCGGCGCGACCGACTTGATGTCAGCATAGGTGAGCAGCGTGAGCATCCTGAGTTGCTGCTGGCTGTTTACCTTTTCACCGAAGGCGCGGATGCTTTGCGGATCAAAGATGTCGCGACGCAGGGCCGCGGACATGTCCAGATGATTGCGGATGAGGCGGCGGACGGTCTCCCGTTCCTCGGGTTCAAATTCAAGGCGGGCAAAGAGGCTCTCGCACAGCTCCACACTCTGGACGCAGTGGTCTCCGGTGCGGCGTGCCTTGCCGGTGTCGTGCATCAGGATGGCCAGCAGAAACAGATCCAGGCGGTCAATTTCCGGCAGGAGCGTGGCAAAGCGCTTCTCCCAGTCATGGGCGGGCTGGCGCAGAGCATGAACATGATCGATGACGAGGAAGGTGTGCTCGTCCACGGTGTAGCGATGGTATGAATCGCGGATGACCAGGGCGTCAATGCCGTGAAACTCCGGGATGGCCAGTTCGAGGACCCCGAGCGCGTGCATGGTGCGCAGGGCGTGGGCGGCGTAGGGCCCCAGAAGGATTTCACGCAGGCAGTTCCAGAGGAAAGGCCCCTCCGGCATTTGCACGGCGAGGACAGGCAGGGCCTCGGTGATGCGGTCTTCAGCGCCCTGGCTGAGCTTGTAACCATGTTTGGCGATCAGGCCAAAGATGCGCAGCACGGTTTCCACATCATGGATGGTGGCCGTACTGTCCAGGTCGAGCCGCCCCTGTTCCAGGAAGAAATCGGTGCCTGGGACCGGGGTGCGTCGGCGGCGGAACTGCTTGTAAAACGAGCGGCGCGGCGGAGGCACATCATCCATAAGCAGCGAGGCGCGGCGGAAGATCGTGCGGGCATTCCGATAGTAGGTGCGCATCCAGTAGGCCGGGTCGGCGCTGCCCCGGGTTTCAAGGCCAATGCTCTGCGCGGCAGCTTCATCCTGGGCATGCCAGTCCAGCGTATTGTTGTCGCGGCCGCTGCGGTAATGGAGAAAACATCGCGTCGCGGCCAGGAAATCAAAGGCCGATTCCAGATCGTTGTGGACGGTGAAAAAAGAATTTCCGCTGGGTTTGGGCCAGGCCTTGGTTTCCTGTAAGGAAAAAAGCAGCGTCAGCCATTGTGCCAGGTGGTAGTCGCGCAGGCCGCCCGGACACTCTTTGATGTTCGGTTCCAGATGAAAGATGGTGTTGCCGTATTTTGCATGACGGGCCCGCGCCAGCTCAGCCAGGTTCTGGACGATGGTGTTCCATTCGCGCAACACCAGCGGAGGCAGCAGGTCATTCTCAAAGCGCCGGAAGAGGGAGTAGTCACCACAAAGATAGCGGCGGTCGAGTAAGGAGACGAGAAATTCCAGATTGTCAGGGTCAACGCGGTCGCACTCTTTCCAGGTGCGGATCGAGGGGCTTGCGCGCAGGCCAATGTCCCACATGGCCTGAAGGCAGGTGCGGATGACCTGGTGAAAATCGCGTTCGGCGCTGTCATTGCCGCAGAGAAAGAGCACGTCCACATCGGAGTAGGGAAACAGCTCCTTGCGTCCGAAGCCTCCGGTGGCAATCAAAGTGATATTGAATGGCTCAGCGTGTGTGGCCACCAGCTCGGTCCATAGCTGGCGCATGACCTTGTCCACCAGGGTGGAGCGGCGGCGGATGGCGGCCGATCCGTCTCCGCTGCGCTCAAAGGTCTGGCGTAGGTCAGCGATGTCGTTCTGATATGCATCCCGTATGCGCGGGAGAGATGAAAGCTCAGGCGTCATGCGGTCTTCGATTCAGTGCGGGCTGCGAAAAGTAAATCATTCTGAGGACCGGCAGGGGCCGGGACCTTCGACAGCGAGTGCGAAGGTCCGGGACTCTGCTCAGAATGAAGGTACTTGCATGGGACTACAGTGCTGAAGGTCCGCGTTCGTCATTCCGAATACGGATGGCTTCATCAATTTTCGAGACAAAAATCTTGCCGTCACCAATCTTGCCGCTGCGCGCAGCAGAAAGAATGGCCTGTACGGCCTTCTCGACCAGCTCGTCCGGGACCACGGTTTCGAGCTTGATTTTAGGCAGCAGGTCCACGGTGTACTCGCGCCCGCGGTAGAACTCTGTGTGGCCCTTCTGGCGGCCGTGTCCACGGGCCTCGAGAATCGTCATGCCCTCAATGCCCACTTCGAGCAGGGCGTCCTTTACTGCATCCAGTTTCGACGGTTGAATGACCGCTTCGATCTTCTGCATAGTGTGTCGTCTCAGAGGTTACAGGGTAACAGGTTCTAACATTCTACGGCTTAGGAAGCAAAATCGTAGCCTTCTTCGCCATGCTGGGTAAGGTCCAGTCCCTCCACTTCGTGTTCACGGGGCACACGAAGTCCGATGAGCAGGTCCACAACTTTCAGCAGGACCAGGGTGCCAACGATGGAGATGACCCAGGCAATCGCGATGCCTACAAGCTGGTTCAGGACCTGGTGCCAGTTGCCATCCACTGCCCCGGAAGGCAGCGTGTTGCCATGGGCATCTTTAAAGATAGGATTGATGGCACTGGAAGCAAAGACGCCCGTGAGCACAGCGCCGAGTGTACCCCCGGCGCCGTGGACGCCAAACGCGTCCAGAGAATCATCATAGCCAAACCAGTTCTTTACCTTGAAGACCATGAAGTAGCAGAAGACGCCCGCTGCGGCCCCAATGACGAGCGCGGACATGGGCTGCACAAAACCTGCGGCGGGCGTAATGGCCACCAGGCCAGCAACGGCACCGGAGATCCCGCCCAGCGCGCTTGGTTTGCCGTTGCGGATCCATTCAGCGGCCATCCAGCCAAGGGCAGCTGCAGCGGCGCCAAAATGAGTGTTGACAAAGGCGCTGGTGGCCAAAGTGCCGGAATTCAGCGCGCTTCCGGCGTTAAAGCCAAACCATCCCACCCACAGCAGGCAGGCGCCGACAAAGCTAAGAACGACGGAGTGGGGCGGTGTTGCCTCTTTAGGATAGCCAAGACGTTTGCCCAGATAGAGTGCGCACACCAGGGCCGAAACGCCCGATGTAACGTGGACAACCGTACCGCCGGCAAAGTCCAGCGTGGGGAACTTTCCGCCCAAAGAGGCATTGAGCAGACCACCTTTGCCCCAGACCATGTGCGCCATCGGCGAGTAAACAACGATGGACCATAGAGTAAGAAACAACGCCATCGCGCTGAACTTCATGCGCTCTGCAAAGGCCCCCGTAATGAGCGCCGGTGTGATGATGGCGAACATCAGCTGGTAGACCATGTAGGTCTGAAGCGGGATTGTGGCCGAGTAGTCCGGGTCTGGCTGAAGGCCGACGCCTTTGAGGAAAAGATGGTGCAGCCCACCGATGAAGCTGGTGCCGGAATCAAAGGCCAGGCTGTAAGTGAAAAAGGCCCAGAGCACCGTGACGATGGCCATCATCGCAAAGCTCTGCATCATGGTGCCAAGGACATTCTTCTTCCGCACCAGGCCGCCATAGAAGAGCGCCAGCCCGGGACCGGTCATCATCAGGACGAGTGCGGCGCTGGTGAGCATCCAGGCATTGTCAGCTCCGGATTGGGCCGCTGCCACCTGGGCCTGAAGTTTTGCGGTTGCATCTGCGGCGGTCGTCTGCGCCATGGCGGGCATCAGGCAACCCACCGAGAGGACCAGTACCAAAAAAACTTTTATGCTGCGACAACGATGCATAACACCCCGTCGAATGAGTTTTTGAGATAGACCACTACCAGCCCGCGTTTCTGCAAAATCTGCACGAAGCGCGGTGCGTGAGATACAGAAAATGTTTGTGTGAAGTTCCAGAATATGTTGCAGCTACTTTTACATATTTCCGAAAATTCGCAAACAGAGAATTTTTATGTCTCAAATAAAGAAAAGTTTTACTGAGGGAAAATCATTCGCCATAACGCCTGCTACCTTCTTTGCGGCGGAGCAGGGCGTTATAGTAGAGATATGAGCGGATTAGCGCGCGACCGGTATTTGTTCGGAAACCTGGAGAGCAGTGCCAAAAACCAGCAGAAACTGCAGGAAGTCAGTTATGGATATGACCAGCCGGAAGGGGTCATTCTGGCTTCTCTGGATTCTGCCATCAACTGGATCCGTAAGAACTCGATCTGGCCAATGACCTTTGGCCTGGCCTGCTGCGCCATTGAGATGATGTCGATGGGTGCTTCGCGCTTTGACGTGGCGCGTTTTGGCGCTGAGGTCTTCCGCGCCTCTCCGCGTCAATCGGACCTGATGGTAATTGCCGGCCGTGTTTCTCAGAAGATGGCGCCGGTCATCCGCCGCCTTTACGAGCAGATGCCGGAGCCGAAGTGGGTGATTTCCATGGGCGCATGCGCGACTTCCGGGGGCGTTTTCAACAATTATGCGCTGGTCCAGGGGGTGAACCAGGTGATTCCTGTGGACGTTTATGTGCCCGGCTGCCCGCCGCGCCCGGAGCAGTTGATTTATGCAATCACGCTTTTGCAGGAAAAAATTCAGCATGAGCGCGGCAGTTTGAAGCGCGCCTTAAATCTGCAGTAACTTTAATTTCAGTAACTTAGGTAATATTTCCTTTCGAGAGAGGGGTAGTGTTCCGTGCTTCGGGCGGGACCCTCATGGGCGGTTTGTACTGCGCAAGATTCGCTGTTAACTTTCAGGGTGCCTGGAAAATTTGTGTTGTTTTCGAGGCAACTTATTGAAGAAATTATGTTCTAACCTAGTGGAACATGTGGTAAGTTTTTATACCGTCGTAGTTTTTTGCTGCGGTTTCTGTCCGGTCTGAAGTCTAGGCCGAAATTTCTGTTGTGACTTTTAAAGCTATGGTTGCGGAGGATAGACGCATGTATTCTCGTCCGTTAGGTTCCGTGGGCCGAATTCTGCTGATGAGTTGCGCCGTAGGACTCGGTGCATCGAGTCTTTACGGGCAGAGTTCGAATTCTCAACCGGCTGCTCCGGCTGAGCAACCCGTTTCCCGGGTAGACGTATTTACCGGCTACTCTTATCTGGCGCCGCATGGCACTGTGAACACACCCCAGCCGAATGGGTCGGTGTTCAGTGATCGCTATGCCTCGATTGATTATGGTGCGATTGGCAGCATCGCATACTACTTCAACCGCTACTTTGGTGGACAGGTTGAGTATGCGAACCACCCGGATGGGCGCAATGATGGTGCCCAGACAATCCAGGGCGGTCCGATCTTCCGTTATCCGACCTCGGAAGGCATTACGCCTTTTGTCCATGCTCTGGCGGGTGCAGTCTATCTTGGCGGACCCAATGCTGAGCCCTATGCTGCTCACGCCTACACCTGGGGACCGGCCCTGACCGCAGGAGGCGGGCTGGACTACAACCTGCCTTTCTTTAACCATCATATTGCCCTGCGCCTCTTCCAGGCCGATTACGAGTATTTCCACGTAAACTATGGTCCGGAGACCTCGTTTGGCGGACGTGCAAATGTGAATGCCGCACGTTTGAGCACCGGTCTGGTATGGAAGTTCGGCAACATCGTGCCTCCGCCGCCCGTGCAGTACGCCTGCTCGGCGAACCCGACCTCGGTCTACCCCGGCGATCCGATCACCATTACCGGCACAGCCACGAACCTGAACCCCAAGAAGACCGCTACCTATAGCTGGTCGGGCCAGGGTGTGACGGTGAAGGGTGACACGGCGACAGCAACGGTGGACACCACCAGCCTCCAGCCTGGCAACTATACGGTCACCGGCCACGTCAGCGAAGGCCAGAAGCCTGGCCAGTTTGCCGATTGCACGGCGAACTTCACGGTGAAGCAGTATGAGCCGCCCACAGTGAGCTGCTCGGTGAATCCGTCCACGGTCAATCCGGGAGACACGGTCACGGTGACAGCGACTGGTGTAAGCCCGCAGAACCGTCCTTTGACCTACAGCTACAGCGCTTCGGCTGGATCCATCAGCGGCACAGGCAACACGGCGACCCTGTCTACCACCGGCGCACCGGCTGGGACCATTACCGTGACTGCAAATGTCGCAGACGACAAAGGCCAGACGGCATCCGGGACCTGCTCGGTAACGATCAATGCCCCGGCACCTCCGGCCCCGAAGACCCAGACGCTCTGCTCGATCAACTTTGATCGTGACAAGCGGCGTCCGACCCGCGTAGACAACGAAGCCAAGGCCTGCCTTGACGATGTGGCGCTCAACGCCCAGCGCTCGGCCGACGCCAAGGTGGTTGTCGTAGGCAATGAGACCGACAAGGAAAAGGCCGAAGCTGCCAAGACAGCGAAGCGGAAGCACCCGCTGCCTGACTTTGCCGCTCAGCGTGCGGTCAACACCAAGGACTACCTGGTGAAGGAGAAGGGCATTGATGCCAGCCGCATCGAAGTGCGGACCGGCAGCGCAGGCTCGAAGGAAGTGGAGAACTACCTCGTGCCGGCAGGTGCTAACTTCGACTCCGATGTCCCGGGCACCACTGCCGTGGATGAATCCGGAGTCAAGGCGCAGCCGCGGAAGGCGCTGGCCACCAGGCACCATCATCACGCAGCGAAGAAGCAGCAGTAGTCCATGCAATGAAACTGTTGTGAAATCTTCAGGCCAGCCAGAGCATCGGCTGGCCTTTTCTCTGTCATCCAATCCGCAGGAAACGAATTCAGTACTGGAACATGATGAAGAGCAAGCGATTGCAGTATTTTCTCCTTGGTATTGCAGGTGTTTTTCTGGGAACCAACCTCCTTCACGCCGAGTCCCAGCGCTGGTTGCCGGTTGGCCCGGACGGAGGCGATGCGCGTAGCTTTGCCGCTGCCTCTACCGACCCGCAGCACATCTATCTGGGGACGACAACCAGTTGGATTTATCAGTCAGAAGATGGCGGAAACACATGGAAGCGGCTGGCACATCTGGGCAAGTCCGATGACCTGGTTGTGGACAGCCTGATTGTGGATTCTGCCGATGCAAAGACGCTTTTTGCGGGTGTGTGGCAGGTGGACCGTCCCTCCGGTGGTATCTATGTGAGCCATGATGGAGGACTGACGTGGGCATCTTCTTCAGGCATGGAAGGACAATCGGTGCGCGCTCTGGCACAGTCCCGGTCAAACCCTAAGATTCTGGTGGCAGGAACACTGACGGGTGTGTACCGGAGTGAGGACAGAGGGGAGCACTGGAAGCTCATCAGCCCTCAGGGAAGCACGGAGATCCATGAGGTGGAATCCGTCGCGATTGATCCCTATGATGCGAACACCATCTATGCCGGCACATGGCACCTTCCCTGGAAGACCACCGATGGCGGTGCGAACTGGCACAATATCAAGCAAGGCCTGATTGACGATTCCGACGTCTTCTCGATCATCATTGATCCCAGCCGGCCTACGGTGGTCTACACCAGCGCCTGTTCGGGAATTTACCGGAGCGACAGCGCAGGCGAACTTTATCGCAAGGTCCAGGGCATTCCCTCCACCGCCCGGCGCACGCGGGTATTGATGCAGGACCCGTCAGACCGCAAAACCGTGTATGCGGGGACCACCGAGGGCCTGTACAAGACGACTGACGATGGAGTGAACTGGTCGCGGATGACGGGGCCAGACGTCATCATCAATGATATTTATATTGATCCATCCAATCCGCAGCATGTTCTGCTGGCAACGGACCGGAGCGGGGTATTGCAGAGCCGGGATGCGGCACGCACCTTTGTGGCATCGAACAGCGGGTTTTCGCAGCGTCAGGTGGCAGCTCTGCTTGTGGATGCAAAACACCCCGGGACCATTTATGCCGGCGTGCTCAATGACAAAGGATATGGGGGTATTTTTGTCACCGAAGACAGCGGAAAAAGCTGGCAGCAGCGCAGCGAGGGTCTGAATGGCAAGGACGTCTTTACCTTGGCTGAGGCTGAGGACGGCACTTTGCTGGCCGGTACAGAGCACGGTATTTTTCGGTGGAACGGATCACTGTGGGAAGAGGACGGAAAGGTCGTTTCCTATACAGAAAAGACGGTCTACAGCCGAGGAAAAGGAAAAAAGCGCACAAAGAAGACCATCCAGGTGGCCCACGAAGCAGGTACGATTGATGCTCGCGTAAACGACATCAGCACCAATGGACCCATTTGGCTGGCGGCCACGTCGAGCGGTGTGTATCGCAGCGTGAATCAAGGGGCGGCATGGAATGGACCGGTGCTGAAGGGGGAAAACTTCCTTTATGTCAGCATAAAGGGCAGCGCGGCCCTGGCGGCGAACCGCTCTCAGCTGATGATGTCTTCCGACAGTGGGGTGACATGGGTGCCTGTTCCGCTGCCCTCGCGGTTGAGCGGGGTACAGGCCGTTGCCACGGCCCCGGACGACAGCTTGTGGATTGGTGGACGCGAGGGCGTCTTTTACAGTACGGACCACGGCCAGAGCTGGCAGCATATGGATACGCTTCCCATCGCTGACATCAATGGACTCCGTTATGACACAGAGCGTAACCGACTGTTTGTGACCTCGGCGCGTTCTTCCATTGTGCTTGGCATCGATATCCAGAGCAAAAACTGGAAATGGTGGGACACCGGATGGACTGTGCGCTCCATCCAGTCCCTGGGAGGAAGGCTGGCGGCCGCTTCTTTGTATGACGGGGTTGTGCTGGAGCCTTCGGCAGAGGAGAAGACTGCAAAGTTGGACACGGCCGCGGGCTCCCAGCCCTAAGGCCGACTGTATGCAGCTTCTGCCCCCTTGCGCGAGCCAATGCGGCAAGGGGGCCCGATGGCCCGCTGTTCTTTTGCACTTCAAACATGACCGGGCCCCTGCTTCCTGTGATAGTCTTCGCTTTGGAATCCTTACCAAAGCGGAGGGGCCACGCTGTTGATCCAAAGAAGGGAATTTCTCGCTAAAGCAGGAGCATTTGCGGCTGCCTGCGCGCTCACCGCGCGACAGTTTTACGCCGCCGAAAACAAACTCAAGCCCATGGACGTGGGTGTGCTGATTCGTATTGGCGATGACCCGGAAGGGCCGATTGCCCGCGTGAGACAACTGGGCCTGAACAATTGCTTTCTCTCACTTGACCACCATATTGGCAAATTTACCCCGCAGCTCGCAGAGCAGATAGGGAACGCACTCCAGAAGTATGGCATTACTGCCACGACGGCAGAGATCGTCGGTCCCGGGCGCCTGGTGTGGGACTTTGAAGACGGTCCCTCAACCATTGGTCTTGTTCCGCGTGCAAGCCGCGCGGCCCGGCTGGATGCACTCAAACAGACCTCGGACTTTGCCAGACTGCTCGGCATCCCGCAAATTCAGACCCACTGTGGATTTATTCCGGAGAACCCGCGCGATCCGCTCTATGATGAGACCGTTCTGGCCATCCGCGAAATCACCATGCATTGCGCCAACAATGGGCAGCATTTTCTGATGGAAACCGGGCAAGAGACGCCCACCACGATGGCGCGCGCGATCATGGATGTGAACCATCCTAACCTTGCCGTCGGGCTGGACACAGCCAACCTGATTCTTTATGGCAAGGCAAATCCGGTAGATGCAGTGGACATCATCGGCCCACACGTGCGCAGTATTCACGCAAAGGACGGCAAGTGGCCCACGGACCCGATGAAGCTGGGTGAAGAGGTGCTCATCGGTACAGGACTGGTAGATTTTGAAAAGGTCTTCACCAAGCTGCACAAACTGGGCTACGTCGGGGCCGTCACCATCGAACGTGAAATTGAAGGCGCACAGCAGATGGAAGACATCCGCAAAGAGAAGCTGTACCTTCAGCGGATCATTGAAAAGGTGCAGAGCAGCGGCGCGTCATAAAATTCATGGGTCCATGCAGGAACAAGGAGCCATTCCCGGCCAAGTAAGAGGATGCGGTCTGGATTCGTCCGAAGAGCGCGCATCTACCTCTTTCCGATGCTCCAGTTCCGTGTGTGGATGGACCGGGCCGTCTGCGGACCCACTCTTCCAGCCACGCTCTGATGTTTGCCGGCTGAGTGGACGTCGCCAGCATGCTGCAAATTGAAAGAACAGGAGATTCCATGGACAGAAGGCAATTTCTCGCTGGATCTGCCGCGGCTTCCGGACTGCTTTTGGTGAAACCGAAGACGGCCTTCGGCTATGAGGCCAACTCTGCCGTCCGCTATGCGCTGCTCGGATGCGGCAACCGCGGCACTGCCGTTGCCACATCGTTTGCGAAAAACACGAACGCCCGTGTGGTTGCGCTGGGCGACCTGTTTCAGGACAAGCTCGATGCGGGCAAGGCGCATTTTGACCAGATCAATCAGTCACTGGGCTACTCCGGTCCGGAACCAAAGCTGATGTTCCGGGGCTCCAAGGCATATGAGGAGCTGGCGGCTTCCCCACACATTGACGCCATCCAGATTTCCACGCCGCCGTTCTTTCACGTGCAGCACCTAGAGGCCGTTGTAAAGGGAGGCAAGCACGCCTACTGCGAAAAACCAGTAGGTGTGGACATTGCGCAGACCAACCATGCGCTGGAAATTGCGAAATACGCAGAGGGCAAGGTCAGCGTGGACGTTGGTTTTCAGATCCGCAGCGCACCGCCCTTTGTTGAGATCGTGCGCCGGATCCATGCCGGCGAACTGGGCAAGATTGCGTGTGTTGAGGCCTGGTACAATGCTCCGCCGTCCTCTTATCCGGATTTCCCCGGAGCATCTCCGGATGAACTGCGCATCCGTCGCTGGCTCTGGGACCGCGTGTTGTCAGGGGACATCCTTGTGGAGCAGAACATTCACGTGATTGACATCTGTAACTGGGCCTTGCAGGGGCATCCTCTGAAGGCCATTGCCAAGGCCGGACGGAATATTCTCACGCATCCGGGCGACTGTTCGGACAATTATCAGGTGGTCTTTACCTATCCGGAGGATGTGCGTGTCAGCTTTTCCTCGACGCAGTTCTGTCCGGGGCGCTGGTTCGATGTTTCGGAACGCTTCTTCGGCGAGAAGGGGATTGCGGAGATGCCCTATTCCGGACCGCTGCGCATCCTTGGCGACAATCCGTGGACGTGGGCAGGAAGCACGGCGCAACCGACAGGATCGTTTGCCGCCAATGGGGCCTTCAGCGACAATCTGGCGCAGGCCGATGCGGAGAAAGACAAAGGCTTTATCGAAAGCATTACTTCGGGCAAATTCCACAACCAGATTGCTGCAGGAGTGGAAAGCGCAAGAAGCTGCATCTTAGGGCGCATGGCCGCACGTGAGCAGCGCGAAGTCACGTGGGACGAGATGCTGAAGCACGGCGAGAAATACGAGCTGGGTATCCGTATGGAACAGTTCCAATAAAGCTGGTGAGACGGGCGATGGGAGGTCTCTTAAAAGGATGTCCTGCTCAGGCGCCGGCACTGAGCAGGACAGATAATGCTACGGCTGGAAGTTGACAGTCAAGGGTGGGCTGGGTGGAGTGCTTTCGCCCTCCGTACTGCAGCTGAAGCGGATTCTGAGCGGATCGGCAAGATCGCTGGAGGTGACTCCTGTTCCAGTGGGGGGATTCCCGACTCCCGTACTGGTGTTCAAGGCAGAGAGATAGGCGTTCACGAGGATTCCTGGCGATGCGTTAGTGCTGCACCCAGATGCTTGCGCAGATCCCTGAAAGGTGCCTCTTCCCGGTACCCAGAGCGGACTTCCAGCTGGAATGGAATAGGACTGGTTCGCGGGCAGGGGAATGGTCATGGTATAGGAGCTGCCATCCAGGCACCAGATGTCAGCCTGAACATTTCCCTGGACGAGTGTTGCCGTCGCCGCAGGATGATTCCCCGGGATGGAAAACTGGAAGCCAGCGTTGACCATGTTTCCGGTCTGAATCCACAGCAGGTCGGGGAACCTCCAGAAGCCGGAAAGATTGTTCAGCGCCATGACAACGGTGCCACCTGTGTTCCAGTCGTTGGGGAAGCTAGGTAGCCCAAGCAGACCATTTTTCCACCACCAGGTCCAGCGCTGGTAATCGAGGGAAGGATAGGGATGGATCTCAACGTCCGTGTCTACATTCATTTGCCCAAAGAGGAACTTATTCACAAAGGCGGTAATGGCGGGAGCTTCGGCCGGGAGGGTCGCGCAGTGCTGGTGTCCTCCATCAATATAGAAGCCGAACCGATCGCCGATTCCGAATGTGTTGTAGACCTGCTGGGCAGCGCGAGCAGAGATGTAATTGGAGCGGTTGGAGAGCCAGTAGAAATCTGTATTGCCGGTTTCAAGCAGCGCGCGGGGGCCACCATGGCCATCAGCTCGTGGTGGTCTTCCGGTAGTTTGTAGACATTTTCGGCTGCAAACTGCTGCATCTGGCCGCCAAACCAATCGTAGTTGGTATCGTCGACATCCTCTACGGAGCCTTGCGGCTCAATTTCACGCGAGACACGCCATGCAGGAGCGCCGCCCCCGCCGTTTTCCTGCGCAATGGTCAGCGCGATACGCTCATCAAACGCTCCGGCAAAGAGGGCCATCTTTCCAGCATAGGAGCAACCGGTCACGGCCAGATGCTTCATGTCTACTGGAAGAGGGTTGACCGCCTGATGGCTGGCAATCTGCATGCCATCAATCAGGCGGCTTACTCCCCATGACCAGGCAGCATATTGGCCGGAATTGCTGGTGCCATTGCACAAGCCTGCACAAAGTTCAGGATAGAGCTGGTAGAAGGGGTCAGTGGAATGCTTACTGGGCGAGGAAAAAGAGTAGTTGGTCACCTGGTTGTGGACAAAATCCAGCGTCATTACGGGCAGGCCGGCGAAGGCGCTCGCAGGGAGAGAGCCATAGTTAGGTCCGGTGCCAAAAGAAAAGAAGGTCATCGCGATGAGCGCCGGAAAGGGCCCGTTGCCCATTCCTGAGGGAACATAGACCCCTGACGTTAATGTCAGGGTCTTGCCATTTCTTGTGACATTGACGGTCAGGACTCCTTTGGCTGTAGCCGTCGGCGGCGTGTAGCTGGCCGTAATTGTGCAATCAGAGCAGTCGGGTTTGGGGCCGATTTCATATTTTTCGATTGCCGCTTTGATTTCATTCCGGCGGCGCTCCCAGCTCTGGAAACGCGTATCTCGCCATCCGTTGGCAAACCGGAAAGGGTCTGGCAATGGCCGGATGATGGGAAGGTGTGCGAAGTCCGGAAAGTTAGGAGCGGGAAAATGCGCGCCTGAATTTTCGACAGGGTAGACCAGCGGCAGATACGAATCCGCATAGGTGTTTTCCTGCGCGAAGGTGGCCGGCGATGGAATCAGAACAAATGCCAGCAAAAGCGCGAGGTAGGGAAGACATAAGGAGAAGCATGGTGGAAGGGGCTTTCCAATTGAGGTTCTTGAGTGAAGCATCTCTGGTCTGGTCCAGAGCGAGCGAAGGTGCGCCATCGGTTTCCTCCTGTGGGCAGCGGGAAAATTCCCCCTGGAAGAGAGGCGTGTACCGGGTAGAGGGGGGAATTCAGACGCTTTATTTAATTCGCGATGCAAACTATATAAAAATTCTCATCTCTGTCAAGAAAATTATGGATTGATTTTATAGATGCTTGATTTAGAAGATTTTGTAAGTACAGGTGCCAAAGTAAATGTTGTTTTCTTGCGGAAGCATCACACACGCAGGCAGGCCCGGAATCCCCGGGCCGCGTAATAGGATTCGGCCCCGTTGTGGTAAACGAACACCGTATTGTAGCGGCGGTCGCAGAAGAGGGCCCCTCCCAGCTTTCGGATCTCCTGCGGGGTCCTGATCCAGCTTGATGTTTTCGTGTCGAAGGCCCCGAGTGTCTGAAGTTGCCGGTACTGCTCTTCGGACAGAAGTTCGACCCCCATTGCGGACGCCATGTGGACCGCACTGTCCTTGGGTTTGTTTTCTTTTCTTGATTCCAATGCTTCCTGGTCGTAGCAAAGACTGCGGCGTCCGGCCGGGCTCTCAGCCGCGCAATCGTAGAAAAAGTATTGGGCGGTCTGGGGGTCCAGTGCGACCACATCGGGTTCGCCGCCTGTTTTTTCCATCTCATGGAGCGACCAGAGTTTTTCAGGGGCGGCTTCCAGCCTGGATTGCACCTGGCCCCATGCGATGCCGGGATGGCGGTGCGGATGTTTTTCAAAGCGTTCCCGGAGGGTCCGGAGCAGTTCTTCGCCCTGTTTGCTGGACAGCCTTTTCGTCATGGCTACCATGCTACGCCGCGGAGGGCCTTTCTGCATCTGCGGGCGAGAAGAAAGCAAAAGCCAGCCAGAGAGGAGAAGTTCCTGCTCTGGCTGGCCTGCTGAAGAGAAGGTGCAGCGCCGGTTTTAGCTGCAGCCGCTGGTACTGCCGCAGCTCATGCAGCGGTAGCAGCTTCCGTTGCGGACCATGATGGCCCCGCAGGTGTGGCAGCTTGGGGCGTCGCCCATGTCATAGAGGTCCTTCATCGCGTCGGCGGCATGGTAAATGCCACGGTCCTCGATGCGGAGGCCTTCGACTTTGGCTTCGGCGCTGGCAATCAGATCCGGGACGATTCCCCGCTGCGGGGCGCTGGTTGCTCCCATGCCGCGGGCCGGAGTGTGCTGCTCCGGGGAGAGCGGCAGATCGTTTGGCTCCGCGCCCTTGGGTGCTTCGTCCGGGACGACATTCCTTGCCGGAGCAGGCGCCAGTCCGGCAAAGAGCGACAACTGCTGGCCGGAGAGGAAGCGCAACTGGAGCCAGCGGAAGATGTAGTCCATGATGGATTTGGCAAATCCTATCTGTTCGTTGCCGGTCCAGCCCGAAGGTTCAAAGCGCGAGTGTGCGAACTTTTCACACAAGACTTTGAGAGGAACTCCATGCTGGAGGGCCAGAGAAACGGCGGTAGCAAAGCTGTCCATCAGGCCGGAGACAGTGGAGCCTTCCTTGGCCATGCGGATGAAGATTTCGCCAGGTTGGCCATTGGGATAAAGTCCGACGGTGATGTAACCTTCATGCCCGGCGATGCTGAATTTATGGGTGAGGGAAGCGCGTTCCTCGGGCAGACGATGGCGGACGGCGCGAGGCGGTGCGCTTTGGTCCTGCACATCGGCCGCGGGTTCACCGGCAAGAGACGCCAGTGCGGCGGAGAATGCATTGGCCGCTTCGAGCACGGACCGGGAAGCGACTTCAACCTTCTCTGCGACTTTTGCCTCCAGCGTCCTGAGATCTGCTTCCGGAGCGGGCTTTCCACTGGCCATTGCGGCGAGGATGCGCTCGGTGGCCTGGTCTGCGGCCGAGGGTTCGTGCCGGATCTCCTTGGCCTTGTTGCCATCGGAGACGTTGAGCGGCTGCGCGCCTTTGGAGCCGTCGCGGTAGATGGCGATGGCCTTCAGGCCCTGGCGCCAGCCTTCCATATAGGCTTCAGCGATGTCGTCCACCGTGCAATCGTGCGGCAGATTGACGGTCTTCGAGATAGCGCCGGAGAGGAAGGGTTGGGTGGCGGCCATCATCTTGATGTGGCCCATGTAATGAATGGACCGCGTACCCTTGGCCGGCTTGAAGGAGCAGTCAAAGACGGGCAGGTGCTCGGGCTTGATGCCGGGAGCTCCCTCAATGGTGCCGGTTGCGTCAATGTAGCTGACGATTGCGTCTACCTGCTCGTTGTTATACCCGAGCTTAAAGAGGGCCGCGGGCACCGTATTGTTGACGATCTTGATCATGCCGCCGCCGACCAGTTTCTTGTACTTGACGAGTGCAAGATCCGGTTCAATGCCGGTGGTGTCGCAATCCATCATGAAGCCGATGGTGCCTGTGGGGGCCAGCACTGTCACCTGTGAGTTGCGATAGCCATATTTCTCGCCGTGCGTAAGCGCCTTGTCCCAGCAGTCTTTGCTGGCGGCGATCAGCGCGTCAAGCTCGGGCACCACGAAGGGCTCGCTGCTGGTCTTCGACTTTCCGATCTTGTTGACTTCGGCACGGTGCATCCGGATGACGTCGAGAAACGGCTCGCGGTTCACATAAAAACCGGGGCAGGCCCCGCCTTCATGCTGCACGGACGCTGTCAGCGGTGTGGCCGAGGCGAGCGCGGGGCATTTCTCGGCAATCCGCGACGATTGCAGGTAGGCTTCACCGCACATGATGGCAGTCAGCGCAGCGGCAAAGTCGCGTCCGGCATCGGAGTCATACGGCAGACCAAAGGCCATCAGCAGTGCGCCGAGATTGGCGTATCCGAGACCCAGGGGGCGGTAATCGTGTGAATTGCGCGCGATGGACTCGGTGGGGTATCCGGAGTTGTCGACCAGGATCTCCATCGCAGTGATCATCACGTCAATTGCGTGACGATAGGCGGCGATGTCAAATGTCCCGGCCGGTGTAACAAACTTGAGCAGATTGAAGCTGGCAAGATTACAGGCCGAGTTGTCGAGGAACATATATTCCGAGCAGGGATTGGATGCGTTGATGCGCCCGGAGTTCTTCGAGGTGTGCCATTTGTTAATGGTGGTGTCATACTGCATGCCCGGATCACCGCACTGCCAGGTGGCTTCGGCGATCTTCCGCATGATGTCGCGTGCCTTGTAGGTCCGGACCGGCTTGTGGTCTTTCACGGTGTAGGTTGTGAACTCGGAGTCTTTTTCCACCGCGCGCATGAATTCATCCGTCACGCGGACCGAATTATTTGCATTCTGGAAGAAGATCGAAGAATATGCCTCGCTGTCCGGACCAGATCCGTCATAACCTTCGCGCATCAGCGCCCAGGCCTTGGCTTCTTCCTTCATCTTGCATTCGATGAAGTCCATGATGTCCGGATGGTCCACATTCAGGATGACCATCTTGGCGGCGCGCCGTGTTTTGCCGCCAGACTTGATGACTCCGGCGAAGGCGTCGAATCCGCGCATGAAGCTCAGCGGGCCGGAGGCGGTGCCGCCGCCGGAGAGCAGCTCCATGGAGCCGCGAATGGCAGAGAGGTTGGTGCCTGTGCCGGATCCCCATTTGAACAACATCCCCTCAGTCTTGGCCAGATTCAGGATGGAGTCGAGCGAGTCTTCGACGGCATTGATAAAGCAGGCTGAGCACTGGGGCTTCCGGTATCCGGTGACGGAAAACTCGACGGCACAGGTGTGCGGGTTCCAGTGCCAGTTCTGCGCATCAGAATTCGGCTCCAGACGGTCACAGCCGACGTTAAACCAGACTGGGGAATTGAATGCTGCCTTCTGGGTCAGCAGCAGATGCACGAGTTCATCGTGAAAGACGGCAGCGTCTTCCGGGGTGGAGAAGTAACCGCCGGCCAGGCCCCAGTCGCGGATGGTCTCGGCCACGCGGGAAATCAGCTGGCGCACTCCGGTTTCACGCTCGGGTGTGCCGAGTTGTCCGTGCAGATACTTGCTGGCGACGATGTTGGTCGCCGTCATGGACCAGTCCAGAGGGACCTCAACGTCCTTCTGCTCAAAGATGGTGTTGCCTTTTGCATCCGTGATGGAGGCCGTACGGCGCTCCCACTGGACTTCGTCATAGGGTGAAACACCCGCCTTTGAGAAGAAGCGCTCGAACCTGAGCGCGGATGCGGGCCGACTGGCGATGGAGGCGGTAACGGAACTGGTGATCTTCTTCGTGGCCTCGGCCATGATGTCTCCTTCCATGGATATGGTGGTTTCGGCAGTGAAAAAAGCCGGTCCCCGGGCGGAACAAGCGCCCAGAAGAAAAATTCTTCAAATCCAGTTCTGGAAAAGAACGGCTTCAGAAACAGAGACTACCGGGTATGCATCGCTTTTTCGGTTTGTGGACCCTCGGCATCATACCCTGAAACTCGCAGCAGAAATTTAGTGCCGCAGAGGTGAAGGTAGCTCTGTTAATAGTGTGTGTCAAGCAGAAACCACAATATCTTGTATTTTAGATGCAAATCGGTACCTTGTGTGTGCGATTTCAGTACTTTGGCTGTGGAGAACTCAAAAAAGCCGCATCAGCCCTGAAGCAAGCCGGTGTGCAAAAACCCCCCGACCTGAGGCTATGCCCTTGCTGCTGAAGGGGCAAGGCACAGAAAGGGTGCAATTGCTGTGGAAAGGTGTGGAAGCTGCGGATTCCCGGGCCTGGAGATGGCCCGGGGGACGTTTATGGGCGGGGAGAAGCCGGCTGTTGCGGGGCCTGGCTTTGCGTCTGAGAGTTCTGCGTTTCCGGCCCTGGCTTTTGACTCTGCCCGGTCTCGACCGTGGGTGCGGACCCAACCTGCTGGGAAGGCGAAGCTGCAGCCGTGGCGGGCGCCAAGGCCACCCTCTGTGGCGCATAGGGCCGGGGCAGGACGGCCGTGCTGACAGCGTCGGGGTCATCACGTAGCTTCACGTATAGGGTCCCGTTGATCGGATGCGGAACCTGCAGGGCGTTTCCGGCAAAGCCATCGGGGACCTGCATGCCCTGGGAGAATTCAGAGTCAGAGGCGACGGCTTCCAACAGAAACAGGTTTGCACCCTTCAGCGTACACATCTGGGAGGGGCCGCCGGAGCATTGCAATGCTTCGAGTACCGGAAGGCGTACCAGAGTGGCCAGAGGTTGCCAGTCTCCAGGAGTACCATTTCCGCTGATTGGGCGGAAGCGCAGCGGGCCAAAGGCTGAAGCACCGAAGCTCCGGGCCGGATCAAGAGAGATGACGGCTGTTTTTGCGTCCTGGAGTGTGATCCCGCCATCGGCCATGCTTAGGGTCGTGTGGAAGGAACCATCGGCGGTCGATACTTCAATCTTCTCGTCAGGGAAAAAAGTTGCTGGCGTAACGGCTTTGACAGAGAAGGTGAGTCGGCTGTCCAGCGGGACCAGATTGGTATCCGTAAGCTGGATGTGGGTGGCCTTGACGGAATCGTCAGGCTGGATGCTCTTGCTTAGCAGGAGTACCTTGGGCCGCGGAGCGACCACTGAGGCCGGAACGTCCAGCGTCCGGCCGTCCTTCAAGGTCACCTGGGCCGTCGTTCTGATCCCGGCCTGCAAGGCAGCAGCCGATTTAGCATCTGCCTGGAGGGTGAGGGCATCGCCGGTTTCCGTGTTGGCGAGTTTTGCTGGTGTAAAGACCACGCCTTTGAGGTTCAGACTGGCGACTTCATCCAGGCGGTTCCCGGCCAGCACCCCCTCGGCATCGCCTGCGTTGATGGTGAAGCTTTCAAACTTTCCCGCCTCTTCGAGGCTGGTCAGGTGTATTTCCTGAGGCTGCTTCATGCCAGCCTGCTTTACCTGGAGCACAAGCGGGCCGGGGCTGGAGTCCTTGAGCGGCACCTTGAGTTCAAGCTGGTCCGGCTGGTCCATCTTCCAGGTGGTCGTAATTTCGCGCCCTGCGGCATCCTTTGCGGTCACTGAGTCTACGCAGGCCGCATCGCCGGAGGTCAGATGCAGGGTGTCGTCGCGTCCTACCACCAGGGCGTGTTTATCGGTGGCGGCCACCTCCCAGTGGGAAGACCTGCCGGTCTGGAAGTGGAAGACGGGGCCAGTGTAGGACTCAAAACCCCACCAGCCGTGAAGCGTGCCGGTGTCACTGTCGATATTCTCAAGCGGGATGCCGTGGGTGTCGGCCACGAAGCCGCCTTGTGCCGGGTCCGCCTTGACCGGAATGTCGATGTCTTTGCCGTTCCGGCCTTTGACCCGCAGGAACATGTCATGGGCATACTGTGTCGCAAAGGCGAGGGGCGCTCCCTCGGCAGGCAGGACGGGATTGTCCTTGGCGATACACTGCACCTGTTTTTCATCCACCGGACGGAGCGGGGGGAGATGCCCTTTGTCAATTGCGGGCAGGGCCATGACGATGACGGATTTTGGATTCCGGAAGGACGGAGGCGTGTTCAGCTTAAGCTCTACCTCATCATTCTGAATCACGTTCAGTGCCGGAATGTACTGATACTGTGCGGTGTGAAGGCCTTCGAGGATCTTGGCAATGTCCATGACGGAGGCGATGTAGGGGCTGTAGTATCCGGCGCCAGCCCGCTGCGTATAGCTGAGCTGCATGGCCAGGTCGCTCGATGCGCCGCTGGTCAGCGCGTCGGTCACGGAGAGGCTGTGCCCATCGTCCATAACAAGCTGGTCTTGCTTTTGGACAAGGCAGGATGCCTGCTGCTCGACGACTTTCTGTAGGCAGTCCTGGTCAAGCTTGATGCTCAGGCTGCGGGCCAGCAGCGGAGAGACGTCCTTCAGGCGGTCTGGGTTGGTTTCGTTGATCTTCCGGACCGCTTCCACATACGCATCCAGGCGGACGCGGTCCAGACTTAACTGGTTCAGGTCCTGCGAGGCGCGGACAAAGGAGCCGGGACGCGAATGGACAGCATCGCGGATGGCGCTGAAGTCTCCCCCTGTGGAAGGAGCAAAGAAGACCACAGCCTGCTGGGCCCCTTCCGGCACCGTGACATAGATGCCTTCTTCAGAGACCTTTTTGTCCCAGGTCTCGGCCTTATAAAACCATTTGTCCGGCGGAGGGTTGGTCGATCCCCGTAAAAACACCACGACCATGAGATAGCGGACGGACTGTCCAGGCGGAATCTGGGGGTGGATCCAGAGACGGTCTCCGGCTTGCAGGTTCGGCACCTTGCCAATGGGCAGGGTCTTGCCGGAGCGGGTGACGCGTACATCCACCTTCGGCCCGGCCAGATCAAAGGGCGCCAGGTCGGCAGCGGCCGTCAACGAAGCAACCACCAGCAGAGAAGCAACCAGAAGGCGAAACCGGGTCAACATCATAGGAAGAAAGTTTGGGCGAAGCTCTGTCCCCTTTAGATGCGGAAAAATCGCCCTCTTCTAGTTTATAGACAGGTACAGATAAAAGGGCGATAAAGCAACAAAGGGAATCCTTAGAAGGAAACCCACATTCTGCTCAAAAGCTGCGCTCAAAGGGCGGTTTGCCGGGGACGTCCTGGTTTTTCCAAGGTCGGAAATCTGCTGGGGCATCCGTACCTTATTTCAGTGTAATGAGCACCTTGCCGGGTTCAGGCCGACTGTCCCATCCCGGCCAGCACTCCGCGCATGTAAGCAAAACTCTTTGCAACCCCCGGCATGGGATCATCGCCGTGGACTTCATATTCCAGGTCGACAAACCCCTGATAGCGGATGGCAAGAAGCGCCTCAAAAATCGCGCGGACCGGCATTTGTCCATCACCGACGGCCACCTGACTGTCTTTCTCACGGAGATTGGCGAGGTCTTTCATGTGAATGTCAAAGACCCTGGGTCCGGCTTCGCGAATGGCCTGGGCCGGGTCAGTGCCTGTGCGTGCACAGTGGCCCACATCGATGCAGCAGCCCATTCTGGGATCCATGTTCCGGACCGCCTTCAAAACATCGAGTGGCGAAGGCCAGATTTTGTCTTCTGGCCCGTGGTTATGGATGGCAAAACGGATGTCATACTCTTTCACAAATTTCTCGATGCGCGGCAATGCCTGCGGCAGAGGGTCGCCGGCCACGATGACTTTGACTCCCGCGCGCTTGGCGTATTCAAAGCGGGAGCGGATGTCGTCGTCGTCATCTTTGGGAAAGTAGACTGCACCGACCGCTGTGAGCCGGATGCCATTTGCGGAATAGTCCTGAACGGCCGCCTCGGTGGCTTCCGGCGGAGACATGGGCAGATGGTCTTTCACATCCTTTGCGTTCAGGTTTGTGATTTTCAGGTCCTTCATGAACTGGACGAGGTGCGCGCGGTCAAACTCGCGGAAGGTGTAACTGCACAATCCAAGGCGGATCCGTGGCGCGGCCTGTGCTTCCGAGGGACCTTGCCGGGCGAAGACGAAGCGGGAAGAGGAACAGGCAGCGGCGGCCGTCATAACGCCGGCATGGAGAAAGTTTCTGCGCGTCAGCATGGCGGCATCATAAATTTCTGCCTGCGGTCGTGTCCAAGGAAGGAGGGGTGATCAGACCGCATGGCGGTATGGACTACTTCCAGTTTTTCTGCTCTTCGAGATAGATCTTTGTATAGTCCAGATAATTGCGGGCATATTTCAGGATCATCTCACGGTCGTCGGTGGTGAGCTCGCGCCGCACTTTGCCAGGTACTCCTGCCACGAGGGACTTTGGCGGGACCACCATATTTTCCGGGACGACGGCCCCGGCGGCGATCATGGAGCCTTCGCCGATGCGGGCGTTGTTCAGAATGACTGCTCCCATTCCGATGAGGCAAGCGTCCTCAATGGTGCAGCCATGGACGGTGGCATTGTGCCCGATGGTGACATAATCGCCGACGATCACCTTATACAGGTGACGCATTCCATGCAGGACGGCACAGTCCTGAATGTTGCTGTGTGCGCCGATGCGGATGGAGTTTACATCGCCGCGCACGACCGCATTCATCCATACGCTGGAGTGATGGCCAAGGACGACGTCGCCGATGACTTGTGCCGAGATGTCGATGTAGCAGTTTTCCGGAATGACCGGATTGTACCCCTGATAGGAACGAACCATGGTGGAGACCTCTGGGATGAGAGTCTGAAGCGGTCTAAACCGCGATTGTGAATGTATCTTCCGTGCGTGTTACTTCACGGTAGAGCGTGTCCCGCTCGAAGGGCTGGCAACCGGCTTGGCGAATGATCCGGACCAGGTCCTGGCGCCGCATTCCCTGCGGAGTGGTTGCGCCTGCATCGTGATAGATCTTCTCTTCAACCACGGTGCCATCAATATCATCAGCCCCGAAGCGCAGCGCGACCTGCGCGATCTGTGGGGTCATCATCTGCCAGTAGGCCTTGATATGGGGGAAATTGTCCAGCAGCAGGCGGCTTACGGCAATCTGGCGCAGGTCCATCATTCCGGTCGTGCGTGGAAGGTGTTCGAGCGGAGTGTGGTCTGGATGAAAGGCCAGTGGAATAAAAGTCTGGAAGCCGTGTGTTTCGTCCTGCAGCGCGCGCAGCTTGAGGAGATGGTCCACGCGGTCTTCGTCATTTTCTACGTGGCCATATAGCATCGTTGCATTTGATTTCAGGCCGAGCAGATGGGCGGTGCGGGCCGTCTCCAACCACTCGTCGCCATCGATTTTGTGGTCACAGATGATATGGCGCACACGGCTGGCGAAGATTTCAGCGCCACCTCCCGGCAGGGAATCCACGCCGGCATCGCGGAGTTTTTCGAGTGTCTCACGGACGGTGAGCTTCGCCCGGCGCGCCAGGAATGAGACTTCCACCATGGTAAAGGCCTTGATATGCACCTGCGGGAAACGCTCCTTCAGGCCGCGCACGAGGTCCAGGAAATACTGCAGGGGCAGATCGGGATGCAGGCCGCCGACAATGTGGAACTCGGTGACGGCCTCTGAGTAGCCGGAAGCCGCGGCGGCCCAGGCCTCTTCGAGCGCCATGGTATAAGCGCCGGGAGAGTCCTTCTTCCGGCCAAAAGCGCAGAGCCTGCACGCCGCCACACAAACGTTCGTGGGATTGATATGGCGGTTGACGTTGAAATACGCAATATCGCCGTGCAGATTTTCGCGCAGATGATTGGCCATCCAGCCCACGGCAAAGATGTCGTGCGAACGGTAGAGCGCAAGAGCGTCCTGGAAGCCGAGCCGCTCTCCGGCAAAGACCTTCTCAGCAACAGGAGCAAGCTGCGGATCCGAAGTGGTAAAGGGCCGTCGGTTGGATGGAAGCGTCATCTGTTCCCTCACTCTCTATGATACTGAATGGGCCATCGATGTGTGTTTTTCTGCTGCGGCAGGGAGGGAGGGTGCTGCGAGGGTGCAGAGGAGCATCGGAGTAGTTCCCCGCAGGTAGCCGTCACTGATAACATGCGGCAAAGAAGAAAATTTCCAGAAAATTTGTCATAAAGGCTTCCTGATTGCTTCAACGCATACGATTGCTGTTATTTCCGGTGCTCTGCCTGACCCTTCTCCCCGGCGCCGTCGCCACATCGCAGGGAGATGCGTCCCGGCCCGTGATTTTCCCTACGCTGAGTGTAGAGACCCTGGCCCGGACCAAGCTCAATCTTCCCTCAGAATTTGCCGGAAAAGTCAATCTTCTGCTCATCTACTTTGAGCCCGAACAGGCCAGGGCGGCCGACACATGGATGCCGGCGGCCGAGGCGCTCCAGCACATGAACTTCAACTTCCGGTACTACAAGATGCCGGTTTCCGGACCGGAAAACCTGATCTTCCGCTGGTGGGACAGCTCATCGCTGCGCAGCGTGGAGACAGACCCGGAGACCTGGCCCTGGGTGGTTCCGTTGTATGTGAACAAGCAGGATTTCCGGCGCGCGCTGAATATTCCGAATGAAAAGGACGTGGTGGCCCTTCTGGTGAACAGGAGTGGGCAGGTTCTTTGGCGTTCTTCCGGGCCGCTCAGCGAGGAGAAAAAGGCGGCCCTGTCCAACGCAGTGACGACAGCAACGCGGTAAAGGGCTCAGGTGGTCGGGGAAGAGGAATACCTGACTTTGGCGACCGCATCGAGCACACCAT
Source organism: Pseudacidobacterium ailaaui (assembly GCF_000688455.1). Lineage (NCBI taxonomy): Bacteria > Pseudomonadati > Acidobacteriota > Terriglobia > Terriglobales > Acidobacteriaceae > Pseudacidobacterium > Pseudacidobacterium ailaaui. The sequence continues at coordinate 692,295 of NZ_JIAL01000001.1, read as the reverse complement.
TGAGAAAATGGATGGACTCGGGGGCAGAATAGCGGCGTGCAATCTCCAGGGCCTCGTTGATGATGATGGGCGCAGGAGTGCCGGGAAAACCGATCATCTCTGCCACAGCCATGCGGAGGACATTGCGGTCCACGCTGGCCATGCGGTCCAGGCGCCAGTTGGCCGAGTGCTTTTCAATCAGCTCGTCCACCTGCGGTCCACGGGAAACCACGATCCGGAAGAGGTCTTCAGCAAATCCGCGCACGTCAGGTTCAAGGCCGGTTTCTTCCCGGGCCTTCCAGAAGGTCCGGCGGACCTCGTCGGGGGTCTGTTTGCCCATATCGAGTTGAAAGATCATCTGCATGGCCAGCTCGCGTGCCTTGCGTCGTTTTCCGGGGGCGCTCATTTCGCGGCAGCTCCGGTTTCCAGTTTGCGATGCAAAGAGACCATCTCAATGGCAGCGGCAGCGGCCTCAAAGCCTTTATTGCCCATCTTGAGGCCAGCGCGATCGAGCGCCTGTTCGAGGGTTTCGCAGGTAAGTACCCCGAAGGTGTGGGGAATTCCGGTTTCCTGCTGGGACTGGCCGATGCCCCGCGCCACTTCGTTGTAGATGGCTTCATAGTGGGCCGTCTCGCCGCGTAGCAGAACGCCGAGGGTGATGATGGCGTCAAAATTCCCGGATTCGGCGGCCTTTCGCGCAGCGGAGGGAATCTCCCAGGCGCCGGGAACGCGCAGGATCCTGACGTTCTCTTTTCTGGCCCCGCTGCGCAGCAGAGCATCGAGCGCACCTTGCAGCAGGCGGTCGGTGATGACCGCATTCCAGCGGGAGACGACAATCGCAAAGCGCATTCCCTCTGCGGAGAGGTCGCCTTCGAGCGCTATTGGCTTGCCTTTCAGAGGATCGATCCATTCCCAGAAGGTGAAGGAAGCGGCCGGGGGCAGTTCGACGGTAAAGAGGCGCGAATTCCAGTCTGTTTCAGAAATTTCGCTGATGCGGGAAGCAGTCGTGTTCTGCTTGAGCCATCGACTGGCCACTTCGCGGACAGAATCCAGGCTGGTGACTTCAATCAGAATGGTGGAAGAAGCGGGGAGGCTTCCCAGCACAAACTCAAGATTGCCTAGTGGAGCGAGAAAAGAGCTGCCCCGGCCATCACTGGTCTCCCAGCCTTTGCCTTTTTCAAACCCAAGCGCGGAAAAAAATCCTGCCAGTTGGTCAAATTCTGCCGGAGTGCTGGTCTGCTGCACTACGGTAACGGCCTTAATCATAATTTGACTTTATCAGCGCAGGGGACAAAGCGGAAATTGCATCCCCGGGGGTTCCTCCCCTTTCGGACGCAACAATCGTCTACTATGACTATGGGAGACCAGATGTTGGCAAATTTCCGGAATTGGTGGAAGTCTTCGTTCTTATTTGTTGCGCTGCTGGGATGGGTCGTCTTCACCGTTACGGCGCGGGCGCAAAACCCTGCTCACGTTTTTCACAACAGCGACATTTCCGTGAGCGCTTTTGGCCAGTTCACTCAATCGGTGAGTGGGGACGGTGTGACGGTGGACCCCACGAAGTCTGTGGGCGGACAGGCGGCCTTCCGGCACATTTACCACCCGTGGATGGGATTTGAGGCAAGCTACGGGTATACGCGCTACACGGACAACTACTCGTCCAATGTTTTTGGCGTGCAGCACAATGTGCATGAGTTTGGCGGGTCCTACCTGGTAAGCGCTCCGGGACTTCTCGGCATCAAGCCTTTCGGGCTGGCCGGAGTGAGCGCCCTGCTCTTTTCCCCATCGCTGAATGGAGGACAGCGGGCCAGCGCGCAGGCAAAGCCTGCCTTCAACTTTGGCCTGGGCGTGAACGCTCCTCTTCTGACGTCGCACTTTGGGGTGCGGGTGCAGTACCGGGCGTTATACTATCCCACTCCGGATTATGACGATGTGCGCTACAAGACGGGGACCTGGCGTCTGACCAGTGAGCCGATGGTCGGGTTGTATCTGAAATTTTAGAGTACCTGCGTTCATGGATGACCCGCTGCGATTCGCGGCGGGTTTTCTTTTGTGCTGAAACAGATTTCTTTCTGCCGGCACCATCCTCACAGTCGCGGGAATCTCCCCTCTACGCAATTCCGCGAGAGACAAGGAGAAATTCACATGGGAAATATTGATCAGCACAGAAAGATCGTCAAGCAACTGCTTGATACGAAAGCTGTTGATTTTGCCGCCATTGGCAAGGCCGTCAGCGAACTTGGACCATCACTTGCAGTGGCCGAGGAGCCGTGGGACTTTTTCTGCGGAACCAATCGCATTTTTATTCACATTTACCGCATCTACAATCCGGGCACTCCGGTGGAAGACCTGGGCTCGCTTGCGGCCAACGCAGGCGAACTTCGCCAGTAACGAGGGAGCATGGCAGAAGCGAGAGGACCTGCCCAGCGGCAAAGCCGGACCGACGATCTTGTCCGCCGCCTCTGCCATGCTCTTGATATCGCAAAACTTACAGTGGAGCACTTGGTCCCGGATGGATATATAGACAGCACGGATTCCACAAAAAATGTTCGTCCGGAAAAAATCCTTTCTGAAACCGCCGTCCTGCTTCTTGCTGCGGGGCAGGTCGTGCAACCTGAAATTCAGGAACGAGTAAAGGGCATTGCTCACGGTCTTGCTCCTCATGCACGCAACGAGCGGGCCAGGCTGGGCGTATGTGTAGAACCGTCTGCGGCGTGGGAATATGCGTTAGGGCATCTTTGTTTGAATCGCCTTGGGTACCCGGATGCAGCGTTTGACGCATTGCTGCAACATGCACTCGGTTCGCGGGCCAGTGCAGGACGTGAGCGCGTTCCGCACCGCATGTTGGAAAAAGAATGGTCCGCATTAGGAGTGCCCAGGCTTGCATCGAACAAGCGGCGCTCGGAAATGGCACATTTGTCCATTCTGAACCATTCGATGGACCTGCTGTCCTGCAGGCGCGAGGACATGTATGCCTTTACTCATGCGTTGATGTATGTCACCGATTTCGGTATCCACCCTGTGCCGCTGCCTCGTCCGCGCCATGTGCTGCTGGCAGAGGCTGAAGCGTTGCTGGCATATTGTCTCGATCAGCAGGACTATGATGTTGCAGGCGAGATCCTCTTAACCTGGCCGCTGACGGGAGAACCGTGGAGTCCTGCGGCCACATTTGCCTTCCGAGTACTTGCGCATGTGGAAGACAAGGCCGGATTCTTGCCGACTCCGGGGACCCGCATCTGTGAGATTGAAGCGCGATCTGGAACTGAACGAACACGATATAGACTGGCGACTGCGTATCATACGGCATATGTGATGGGACTTCTATGTGCTGCTGTGCTGTCTCAGGGACATATGCCACCGGCAGAGGTCTCGGAGGGGGACGCAAAGGCGGGAGGTTCCGATCATCTGCTTCGGTTTCTTGAAGCAGATGAGGAGTATCGCCCGCATTGGCGCGATACATTTGATCCGCTTACTTCGCAGCAAAAAGACGCCCTGTCCGGGTTCCTGCTGCATATCGCACTGCGCAGGAAGGCGATGCAGCGCGACTACGGGGGCTTTTGCAGGCACTTCAGATGGCATGCAATTTGGACCTGGCTGATGGGCCATGCGCGGTCCAGGCAGTGGAGCTGCTGGACCGCCTTGCAAGGTACTCAGAATGTGTCCATCCGGCCTAAAACACAATGGCCCCGGTCCATGTCCTGACCGGGGCCACTTTGAACAAATCCGCGGCTTAGGCAGCCTGAACGTTTTCGGCCTGGAAGCCTTTGGCGCCCTTCACTACATTGAACTGGACGCGCTGGCCTTCCTGCAGGCTGCGGAATCCGTTTGAGTTAATCGCGGAGAAGTGCACGAAGATGTCTTCGTTGTTCGCATCACGGGTGATAAAGCCAAAACCTTTGGCATCGTTAAACCATTTCACTGTACCCTGTTCCATTTTGGGTGTTCCTTTGAATTGAGATGTCGCTGAAAAACGGGAAGGTAGAAGGGCAGGGTATTGCTGGATGGCATTCCGTGCTTACAAAAACCCACTCGATGTTTGAGCGTTAAATTGATTATACAGATTTTCTTCAAACGTGCGGGAAAATGATTGAAAATCTTGCAAAAAGGGGAAAGGGCGCGAAAAACGCGCCCTTTCCCTAGAAGTTGGCCCTTTAGGCAGCGGCCTGGGACAAGGCAGCCTTGGCCTGTTCGACCAGGGCGGCGAAGCCGGGAGCATCGTTGACGGCGATGTCGGCCAGGATTTTGCGGTCAAGCTCGACGCCGGCTTTTTTGAGGCCATTGATGAACTGCGAGTAGCTGATGCCATTCTGCTGGGCGGCGGCATTGATGCGCACGATCCAGAGCGAGCGGAACTGGCGCTTTTTCTGGCGGCGGCCAGAGTAAGCGAATTTGAGTCCGCGCTCAACGGCCTCCTGGGCGGCCTGGTAAAGCTTGGATTTTGTAAGGAAATAACCTTTGGCGCGCTTCAGGATCTTTTTGCGCCGGTCGGTGCGTTTGGTTCCACGTTTAACGCGGGGCATTGCTTTGTTCTCCTTTTTGCGTTTCGTTTCGCGGCTGGAGGCAGGAGCTTGCGCTTTGACCTCTTCACTCGCATTCTTACCTGAATGTCTCGGTCCAATGACCGGGGCGGCTGGAACGCTTTACCAGCTACCGGAATCAGGCGTACGGAATCATGCGGGCCACCTTCGCGTGGTCGGCGTCAGAGACATAAGCGGGGGCGGAAAGCCGGCGCTTGGTCTTGACCTCCTTCGACGTGAGGATATGGCGCATTTTGGACTGGCCACGCTTGATTTTGCCCGTGGCCGTCTTTTTGAAGCGCTTGGCCGCGCCCCTGTGAGTCTTCAGTTTGGGCATGGTTATCCTGCTCGGAAAGCTATCGATACAACAGTTCTTAGTATACGGGATTCCGCAGATTTGGGCCACGGGGGAAAGGGTTTGGGTGACGTCAAGCTGCTTGTGTAAATACGCGGAGGGTGCGGTTTTTCCATTCCAGATTGAATCTCTGGAAGATGGAGTAGATGATTCGGTCCACGGACTGCACGTTGACGAAGCAAACCATGGGCCTGGTTCTTCGACGCACTTCGACGAAGCAGCGTTCAATGATGTTGGTGGTGCGCAGCTTGCGCCACAGGTGCTTGGGAAAATGGTAGAAGACCAGCAGGTCGGGCAGATCGCGTTCCAGTTGCCGCACCATGGTGGGATATTCCCGGCGCCAGCGGCGGCTGAAGGCGCGCGCGGCAGCCTCGGCCTGACGGCGGCTATCGGCCAGATAGATGGCCTGGGCATCCAGCTTGACGGCATCATGGTCGCGCTTGCGCACCTTGTCGAGGATATTGCGCATCTTGTGCACCCAGCAGCGTTGATGGGCTACGCGGGGATAGACGGTCTGGATGGCGGCAGCCAATCCGGGGCAGCCGTCGGTGACGATCAGCAGCAGCTTGTCGCCCTTCAGACCGCGCCGGTAGAGATCCTCAAGCAACGCCTCCCAGTGAGCCTGACCCTCACCCTGGGTGCGCAGAAAGCCGAGCAGTTGCCGGGTGCCGTCCCGGCGCACGCCGTAGGCCACCAGCATCTGCACATGCTGCCGTCCCGCCGGCCGGCGCACCTTCAACGCCACGCCATCCAGAAACAGGTAAGCCCATTCGTCCTGCAGGGCGGCTCGATGAAACTCCCGCACCGCCTGATCCAGATCACGCGTCAGCCGCGAGACGGTCTGGGCACTGATCGTCTCGCCCGTCAAAGTGGCCACCAGCCGACCCACCTGGCGGGTAGAGATGCCGCGCAGAAACGCCTCCCGGATGAGTATGGCCAGCTCCGGCGCCCGGCGTTGGAACTTCTCCATCGCCCGGGGAAGAAAGCTCTTGCCGCGGGCCCGCGCCACGCGCAGCCGGATGGTGCCGAAGCGGGTCACAAAATCCCTCTCGTAATAGCCGTTACGGTACTGTCCCGGCTTGCGCGTTCCCCGTTCGTAGCTGTCCCAAACTGCATACTGATCGCGCAACCGCTCCGATTCCGCTTCCAGAAATCGCTTCCAGGCCACCTGCGTCTTCTGCTCCAGGTCGCCCCAGAAGCTCTCCTTCAGGTTGGTCAAGAAGTGCTGAAAATGCTCGGTGATCGATACAATCTTCGCCATGGGTGTAAGGCTCCTTTTCAAGTTCGGCTTTAGCTCGTCAGGCCAAAGCCACCTTACACCCTCCTGCCTTTTACACAATCGAAGTTACGTCACCAAGGGTTTGCCGAAAAGCGGGAGCAGGGGCCGGCTTGCACCACCAGATATGCAAAGATGGAACAGATGCCGTCCCGTATTCCAAAGCAGAGCCTGAAAGGGTCCGCAAAAGAGTTCCCTGTGGAGTCCTCCGGCCCGGTGGCCTTTGTCTCGCGTCGCGCCGCAGACCGGCTGCGGGCCGGGCATGTATGGGTCTATCGGTCTGATGTAGAGGAGATTGCAGGCGAGGCCGGACCGCTTGTGACGGTGGCTGACCCGCGCGGCCTTTTGCTGGGGACGGCGCTCTACAGCCATGCTTCCCAGATTGCGCTGCGCATGGTTAGCGGGGAGCTGCTGGGGGAAGCGGAATGGATGGATCTGCTGCGGAAGCGCCTGAGGGCGGCCGTTGCACTGCGCAAACCTTTGCTGACCCAGGAGACGAATGCCTGCCGACTGGTCTTCAGCGAGGCCGATGGCCTTCCTGGGCTGATTGTGGACAAATACGGAGACCTGGTCATTCTGCAATTGCTGACACGGGCGCTGGACAGGGATGCGGTGAGACAGGCGATCGTGGGTGTTCTGAAAGAGGAACTGGCTCCGGCGACGGTGGTGGAGCGGTCCGATCCGCGGATCCGCGAACTGGAGCAAATGAGCACGCCGCCGGCCGCTCCACTGTATGCCGCAGATTCCGAGCATCCACGGACGCAGACAGATTTTATGGTGAATGGGCTCCGCTTTTTTTATGACGCGAATGCGGGACAGAAAACAGGTGCGTTCCTCGACCAGAGAGAAAATTATGCTGCGGCGGCACGATATGCGCATGGAGAGGCACTGGACATCTGCACCTATCAAGGAGGCTTTGCGCTGCATCTGGCGCAAAGCTGTCCTCGCGTGACCGGCGTAGATGTTTCGCGGGCCGCGCTGGAGGTAGCGGAGAAAAATCTGGCCGCGAATGAGTCGGTCCTGCGAGGGTCCCATGTGGAGTGGTTCGAGGCCAATGCTTTTGATCTGCTGCGGGACTGGAGTGATTCCGGGGCGGCCTATGACACAATCGTGCTCGATCCACCGGCCTTTGCAAAATCCAGGCGCGCTGTGGAGGGTGCGGTGCGGGGATACAAGGAGCTAAATCTGCGTGCGCTGAAGATGCTGCGGCCGGACGGCGTGCTGGTGACGTGCTCGTGCTCCCATCATGTTTCGCTGGCCGAGTTTCAACAGGTGGTGGCGGCAGCAGCCGGGGACGCAGGCCGTCGTTTACGCCTGCTGGAGCGCCGGGGAGCGGCGCAGGACCACCCGGTCATACTGACGATTCCGGAGACAGAGTACCTGAAATGCCTGATATGCCGGGTGGAGTGACCAGGACCGGACGTTCAGCCCTTGATGTGCAGATCAATCACCAGCTGCTTCTTTGAGTTAAACGAACTGATGTTTTTCTTTTCGCTTTTGCTTCCTTTGTATTCGGCCCAGATCTGATAATCCACGTCTGTGGACAGCTGTCCGAAGCGGTAGCTGCCATCCTGGGTGGAGATAAAGGTCTTTACATTGTTGGTCTTGCTGTCCTGCAAATAGACGACCGCACCACTGACCGGAGCATTCTGTGCGTAGACCTTACCTTCTACCGAACGGGTGCTTTGCGCGATGGCGGCGAAGGAGAGCAGAAAAGTGACGGCCAGAGCAGCAGCAAGGGCGGTCTTATGAAACAGCTTCATTCCTCATCCTCTTCCTCTGAGTAGTCCTCCTCTTCATCCTCATAGTCTTCGTCTACTTTTGCAAGCTCCAGAGGATCTGTGGCCACCACTTCAAACTCATGGCCACATTCATCGCAGACGACCACATCGCCTTCTTCCACTTCTTCTTCTTCAAAATCAAGTACGCTCTCACATTCAGGACAAGTCGGCATAAATTCCTCCCCATTTACAAATCGGAGTATTAGGATGATTCCAGCAATTCACCGGATGCAACTTCGTTAGTTTTTAAAGAGAATCCGTTCTTCCGTCAAGAGTTGCTTGCGGAATGGTTTTTCACTTCAGGTTTAAGTCGATGAATGTTTACGCCAGGGTCATTTTTCTTACAGCCACCATGGTTTTCCTTTCCAGAGTTTCAGACGGAGCTGCCAGCAAACAGGAAGCCGGTGCGATCGTGACAGACCTGCACGCCGTCGGCGCGCCCATCCGCCCTGCGCCGGCAGATCCGGCGATTGCACATGCATTGCAGCAGATTTCTGCCCAGCGTGTACAACATACCATTGAAACACTGGTGGGCTTCCATACACGCAATACGCTTTCCAGCATGGAGACGGATCTGCCAAAAGGGCAGGGAATACAGGCGGCGGCCGACTGGATTGCCTCGGAATTTCAAAGGTATTCGGAGGCCTGCGGCGGCTGCCTTGAGGTTAGACGCGACACCTTTACGGAAAGTCCACAGAGCCGGATTCCGCGGCCAACGGTGATTACGAATGTCTATGCAATCCTGCGCGGCCGAGACCCAGCGCAGGCAAAACGCATGTATCTGGTGACGGGACACTATGACTCGCGCAACTCCGATACGCTGGATGACCATGGCTATGCCCCGGGTGCCAATGATGATGCTTCCGGCGTGGCCGTAAGCCTGGAGTGTGCGCGCGTGCTGTCGCAGCTGAGGCCGGCGGCCACGATCGTCTTTGCCGCCGTTGCCGGCGAAGAGCAGGGGCTGAATGGCAGCCGGCATCTGGCAAGGCTGGCCAAAGCTGAAGGATGGCAGCTGGAAGGGGTCCTGAACAATGACATTGTGGGCGGGAATACGACCCCAGGGGACCGGCTCCAGGACAAATCCGCGGTACGGGTCTTTTCTGAAGGGATCCCGGCCAGCGCTACCCCAGAGCAGGCGAAGCTGATGGAATCGCTGGGGTATGAGAGCGATTCATCCTCACGGGAGCTGGCCCGAGCTGTGTATGACATCAGCCAGACGTACTTCAGGGCGACAAAGGGCAGTCCTCCCTTTCATCCGGTGCTGGAGTTTCGTCGCGACCGCTTCCTGCGCGGAGGAGACCACTCCTCCTTTAATCAGGAGGGCTTTGCCGCGGTCCGCTTCACTGAATGGAGAGAGGACTTCAATCATCAGCACCAGAATGTCCGGACTGAGAATGGAGTCGAGTACGGGGACCTGCCAAAATTTGTGGACTATGAGTATGTGGCGCATGTGGCCGCGTTGAATGCGGCCACGTTGGCCACCCTGGCCTCGGCACCGCCGGCCCCGGTAGAGGTCCGCGTGGTGACGAAGAATCTGGACAATCATTCCACGCTGGAATGGAAAGACGGTCCCGGGGCTACCGCGGGTACGCGATACGAGATTGTATGGCGTGAGCTGGCATTTCCGGTGTGGCAGTTTTCCCTTACCGTGCCGGAGGGTGAGCATCGTAGCACGCTGCCAGTCTCCAAAGACAATGTCATCTTTGGCGTGCGGGCGGTAGACCGGGCCGGACACCGCAGCCCGGCCGTGGCTCCCTTGCCGGAAAGGTAGAAGGACATGCCCGCATAGCTATGGCTGCGTGGTTCCGGAGGGGCGGGGCAGGGGCTGACCGAGGGGAACGGGCCTGCCGAAGTCAGGTGTTCCGTCGGCATTCCACGTAAAGGGCTGGATGCGCGGTGAGCGCTGGTTGCCACAACCCTCGTTGGGGCCGGGATTCGCGTGATAAATGATCCAGTTTTCCCTGCCATCAGGAGAAGTGAAAAAGCCGTTATGTCCGGGGCCGAAGGCGTGGGCAGCAGGGTCAGTCTTGAAAAAAGGATGGTCGAACTTTTTCCAGCTTGCGGCATCCAGCAGATTGGATTGACCATCGGCCTCAACCACGCCGAGAGAATAAAAATCTGTCCAGCAGCCTGATGCGGAAAAGACGATAAAGATTTTTCCATCATGGATGAGCGCTTCCGGGCCTTCGTTGACGCTGACATGACGGCCCGGCAGATCGCCGTGGGTTTCCCAGGCATAGGTGGGCGCCGAGATCAGCGTGCGAGGGGAATCAATGGTCCAGGGGTTGCTCATGTGGGCAAGAAAGATGTCCTGCTCGCCGTCGGTGTCGCCTTTCCATCCAGACCATATCAGGTAGTGCTGACCGTGCCAGGTAAACATGGTTGCGTCAATGGCCCACTTGTCGGTGGCGTCTTTGACCTGTCCTTTCAGCTTCCAGGTGCCCTGGATGGGGTCGTCGCTGCTGTTTTCGACGACATAGATGCGGTGCGAGGCGTTGTCTCCCGCATCAGAAGCAAAGTAGATGTACCACTTGTTCCCCCAACGGTGCAGCTCAGGTGCCCACAGGTCGTGCGACCATGGATGGCCGGGCGCGGGGGTCCAGACGGTCCGGGTTTCGGCGTGACGGAGGTCTGTGATGTCTTTGGTTTTGCGCAGAGTGAGATTGGAGCCTGTTGAGTTGGAGTAATAGTAGAAGCCCTTCCACCAGATGATCCAGGGATCTGGTCCGGTTTCCAGCAGGGGATTGGTAAAAGTCGCCCCAGCGGACTGGGCCGGCAAAGGCCGGGTGAAAGACACAAGGGCCAGGAAGGCGGCCAGAGTAAGCAGAAAGGACTTCGGATTCATGGTTCGGCTCCAGAAAAATGGTGCAACATCTCCACCATACAGGCAGATTCTGCTAAAAGCGTGCTGCCAGACCCAGGAGGTGCCACTGCAGAGCAAAGACGCTCAGGACCATGCAGGCAATCGCCACAACGGAGTATTTGATTTTGGTGATGGACCGTACGTCGGCCGCCTTCCAGATGCGGATTCCGGCAACAGCAGCAAGTAGGCTAAAGAAGATGGCCAGCATGGTGACTGCATGGACGAGATAGAAATATTTGTCCCAGGCGGAAGTCGGCGGCATCATGTCATCGGCAGAAACAATGACAGAAAAAAGCGCCAGCAGTAATCCGCTCCATGTCCATGCAGCAGCGCGCGAAGAGAGGGGAAGCCAGCGTGTCCCGGGCTGGGGTGCTGGCAGGCCGCGCTTGCGCAGGAAGAGCCGCCGCCAGAGACGAAGCAGGCTGGCCACCACGACTGCCAGCAGAACGGCGAGACAGGCTTCCACAACGGTGAGCACGAGCTCTGCATTCTCGCACCAGGGTACGCGCTGCATCTGCACACCGGGGAAGTCAAAGGCAAGACGGACAATGGCACCTTGGTCATTGCGGATGGTGAACAGGCGCCGCTGGCCGTCGATTTCCTGCCATAGGTCAGGACTGAGCGGCTTCCATTTCACTGGGTGCCCGCGGAGGTCCTTGATGTCCTGGATTTGCAGGACGCCGTCTTTGTCGACGGAGGCCTTGCGCTGAGACCAGAGATTCATGAGGCGAAATCCGGTGCTGTCCTCGCGGCGGGTGGTCAGGTAGGTGCCGGCGACGGCCTTCCGTTGGGCCAGCGGAAGGTTGGCGAAGGCCTGCTTTTCATGGCTGGGGAAATAGCGGTCGGAAAACAGGTTGATGATTTCGGGACGGGGCTTGTCCGCCCCGCCAGCTGAGTTGTAGGAAACAAAGAGGACCAGACGATTCACGGGCTCGATAAAGAAGAGGCTGTGAAAGGCGACGAGGTCGCCTTCATGGCCGATCCAGTGAAGGCCATTCCGCCACATCTGATAGAAGCCCATGCAGATGGGCGGCATCTGGTCGCTGGCGCGGTATTGCGGGGTCCACATGGCGGTGACCGTATCCGGTTTCAGAATGCGATGGCCATCGAGCTCCCCGCCATTCAGAAAGGCCATTCCGAAACGGCCCATGTCGGCAGCAGTGGAAGAGAGGCCGCCTGCGCCTGCTGGATGCACGACTTCAAAGCCCACGGGAGGTCTTTCCGTATTCTCGTGGTAGCCGGTGGAAACGTACGGCGCGAGCTCCTGCGGCGGAGGTTGAACGAACGTTGAATGCGTCATTTCGAGCGGGGCAAAGATATGCTCCTGCACGTATTGTTCGAAGGGCTCTCCGCTCAGGCGCTGGACGATATAGCTGGCCAGACCGACACCATAATTGGAATAGGCTGGAACTTCTCCGGGTGGAAAGATCCGCATGGGCTGGTTGGCAATCAGATATTGGCGCAAAGGGATGTCCTTCGCTGGGTGGACCGTAATCAGGTCGCGGTCCGTTTCCTCAAAGCCCGCGGTGTGGGTCATCAGATGGCGCAGAGTGATGGGTCTTCCGAAGGCAGGTCGAATCCGGAAGTCCAGGTATTGGTTGATGTCCGTATCGAGGTTGAGCCTGCCCTGTTCTTCCAGCTGCATGATGGCTGTCCAGGTAAAAAGTTTGGAGATAGATGCCAGGCGAAACATGGTGGTGGCCGGGTCTACGGGCCTTTTTGTTTTCAGGTCAGCGTAGCCATACCCTTTGAGCAAAAGGACACGGCCATCTTTCATGACCAGGACGGATGCCCCGGCAATGTCGGATCGCTCAAGCTGGAGCGGGAGGATTCCATCAAAGAATGTCTCAAGATCTGCCGGCTCCAGGGCGTGCGCGGCAGAGGGTGTGATGGATGGAAGATTTGCCCCTGCGCCGTCTTGGGCTGGCGAAGTGGGGGACTTGGCGGGAACGGCGGACGGCGTTGGTGGCGTGACAGGCAATAGAAGGACCAGGGGGAAAACAGCCATTCCTAAAAATCGCATGATGTGCTCCGGGTTCCTGAATGCGCCTTATTGTATCGTGCGGTGCCGGCGCTACTGGTCTGCTGTAGAAGCCCGCGCGTTTTCCTGAGAAAATAGCGATATGCCGCGCACGGCCGGAGTCCTGAATTTTCCTGATTTTCGTGGTTTCACCCGCAGCCTGGTGCTTTGGAACGTAGGTGCGTACTTTGTGCTGCTGCTGCTCAACGTGGTGGCTGCTCCGGCGGCACAAGGCATCCTCAGTGTGGCTGCGCTGGTCCCGCCGTACTTTCTGCATGGATACCTTTGGCAGATTGTGACGTACTGCTTCGTACACACGGGAATCCTGGGTACGGCAATGGAGATGCTGTCCTTGTGGTTTTTGGGCAGCTTTCTTGAAGCCAACCACGGCGCGCGCTGGCTGGCCGAGCTGTTTTTTCTGAGCGTGATGGGGGCAGGGGCGGCGGCAGTGCTGCTGAGCCTGGTGGTGCCTGGTTATGGCATGCCTTGGGTTGCCATCACGGGATGCTTTGGGGGGATCTTTGGTCTTCTGATTGCGTTTGGAGTCCTCTACGGTGATCTGGAGTTTATGCTTTTTCCGCTTCCGATGACGATGAAGGCCAAATATCTGGTGATGGTCTACATGCTGATCGCCCTGGCCACGCTGTTTTCTTCCAGCCGTCTTTATGCATTTGCGGAACTGGGGGGAGCCCTGGCGGGATTTCTCTACATCAAAGCGGCGCCGCGCCGCGGATATGCCTTTGCGATGAGTGAAGGGTACTTCGGTCTGCGGAACAGCTACTATCGCTGGAAGCGCCGGCGTGCTGCGCGCAAGTTCGAAGTCTATATGCGGAAGCAGGGGCGCGATGTGCATATCGACAGCGGAGACCGTTATGACGGCCCAGGGAAAGACCCAAATGATCGCAAGTGGATGCATTGAGGGCCCGATTTCCAGGCGAGCGTGAGCTTTGTGTATGCCAGCGGTGTTTGCAGGACTTCCATTTCGCTTCCGCATCCGGCTTGGTTTCAGGAAAGCAGATCATCTACTTATTTGGACGACGAATCCTGAAGCCAACCCGTCTGACTGAATCTATTCGGGCGTGCCCCGCAGATGGGGTGTAGCGGCGGGCGCTGGATGGGGAGTCTCTGGCTTGCCTGCGCGCGACCGTGTATCGTGATTATTTGTGGCACTTTCCGAATTGAGGTAGAAAAAATAGCGTGATTTCGAGCATTCGTTCGCTGCGTACCATCTTTGCGCTTCTGGTTTGTTTTCCGGCATTTGTTTCTTTACACGCGCAGGTGCAGGCCAACGCTCCGGTCAGCGTGCTGCCGCAGTATGAGGAGCGGTGGGACATCTACGGCGGCTTTGCTGCATCCCACTTCAACCCCGGGGCTGGCATCAGTGTGCCGGCCATCTGGCTGAAGGGATGGAATGGCGACGCGACGGCATGGCTGAAGCCGGCCTTCGGGCTGGAGTTTTCCGCCAGAGGGTTTTACGGGACCATTATTGTTCCACCGAATAATTTGGGCATCAGCACTTCGAACATGTCAGAGCACCTGTTTCTGGTGGGGCCCAATGTGCGTATGCTGCGGAGAGAAAATTATGCGGCCGGAATGCACCTGCTGATGGGCGCGGCCGATGGATCGTTTGATCAGGGCTTTAAGGGCACGGGCGTCCAGCCATACCAGCTTGCAATCTATAACAACAAAGTGGCCTACGGTATGGCGATTGGCGGATGGATGGATTACAACCTGAATCCACGATGGTCTGTGCGCGTGACCACTGACTGGCAGCCGACCCATTACGGCTACATCACCCAGAATGAATTTGCGGGCACTGTGGGCCTGGTGTACAAAGTTGGCCACTTGCGCTGATCCCGCGGAGGGCCTGTCTGGCGAAACGGCGGCGGGGGAACCAAAACAGGTATGAGAAATGCGGGCATCCACATAGAATTCTTTGCGGCACCTGTTCTCTACTAACGGTGTACGACGAATTCTGAAAAAAGGATGTATTTATGGCAACTCTTCCTGTTTCCTCTTCTGCAGAAAAATATTTGGTGGCCTTCGTCATCGCTGGCGATGATGTCTTCAAAGTCACGGCGGACAATGTGATTCAGGCCGGGCCGGGAGCGGGTACCCCCGCGTTTGAAGGCGTGGCCAAGCTGAAGGCTGCGGCGGCACTGTTTCAACTTACGGACATTCACAATCAGCGCCCGAATGAACTGCGCAAAATGGCCCGAGAGCTGGCGATTGAAGGGATGACGCTGCTTTCACGGGCCAGTAATGTCCCAAGGTTGACTACCGCAACCGCGGAAAGCTCGGTAGCATAAATCAAGCATCTTCTTTCCATTTTTGTTTTCCTGCCTTCAATGGCCTGAATGCGATGCACAGGCCGGACAAACAGAACAGATTCAACTGCAAGCCCGGAAGACCGGGCAGGTAGGCATGGTACGTGTCTTGTCTCTGCTGGGAATGACGGGTCATGTGCACAGAGGCCCAGCCGGGAGAGACATGTACCTGAGATCGTCAGTGCTGAATTCAGCCGTAACAGGAAAACATGGGGTGGTCCGCAGTGTGGAGCGATTTTGAAAACGCCGGCGCAGCCGGAAGATATCCGTTAGGCAGGCTGGTGCGGTCAGAAGGGCGGTATGGGTGGTTTGAAACAAGCTTTGAGGGAAAGCCCGCCATACTGAGTGTCATCGAATCGTTAAACGATGAGGAGGCATTGCTGGCCCGCATCCTTGCTGCAAGCAGGGTGCGCCATCGAAACGTCGTTGCAATTCATGATGCAGGAGTGGCCAGAGTGCTGGATACACCACTGGTATATGCCGTCCTGGAGATGACCGAGGAGAACCTGGAAGATGTGCTGCGCGTGCGGGCGCTTACGGAAGAGGAAACCCGGCAGGTGGCAGAAAGTCTGGTGCAGGCTCTGCAGGCGATCCACAATGAGCGGTTGCTATGCGGAGAACTGGAGCCTTCCAGCGTGCTGGCGGCGGGCGATGTCGTCAAACTGCGCAGCGATAAGCTGCAGACCGCGGCGGCGGTCCAGAAGGGTGAAGTTCCGGGAGTGGAATTTCAGGCCTTGGCGGCAAAAGATGTGCAGGCGCTGGGATGTCTGCTTTACCGCTGCCTGACGCGAAGAGTGATGGTGCCCGGCGCGGAGGACCCTGAGGTGGAGTCTCTGCCGCAGCCTTTTTCACAGATCGTGCGCAGGGCCTTGGGAGGCCAGGCAACTGTGAAGGAAATGGATGCACTGCTGCGTCAGCCTGTTTCGGCGCTGCGTGCAGCGGAGAGTGCTGATTCTCCTGTGCCTGCTGTGCCGGAAGATGAACAGGAACCGGCGGAAAGGCATGAGCAGTCCAGAAAATGGGCGGGGATTGCGATGGGTCTGGCGCTGCTTGCGTTGCTGATCTTTTTCGCAATCCAGGCAGTGTTTCGTTCGCCAGAGAAGAAGAGTTTCCAGCAGGCCCCTACCGCGCCAGCAGTTACGGTCGCCAAGCCGATACCCAGAGCAGAGCAGGCTGTTTTGCCCAGAGGGCCGGCAGTGGCCATGTCGGGGAAGAAATCCGTGTGGCGCGTCGTGGTTTACACCTATCGCCACCAGGACCAGGCGCAGCATAAAGCAGAGATGATCCAGAGCAGGGACCCGGGTTTGCAGGCCGAGGTCTTTTCCCCTAAAGGGAATGTTCCGCCGTTTCTGGTGACCATTGGAGGCCCTATGGAGCACGATGCTGCCGTGCAATTGAGAAACAAGGCCATTCGCGAAGGGCTTCCGCGCGACGCGTATGTACAGAATTACTCACACTGAAATCCGGCGATCTCCCACGGGACACACACCTCGGCCTTCCTTCCTGGCAGCCTTCGCCCAGAGATGCACCCACCTCGGTCATCCTGAGCGGAGGCAAAGCAGGGAGACGACAGAAGTGGATGGCCTGAGTCCTGTTTCTATGTTTGCGTGGCGGTTGCCGTCTGCGGTGCTGGGGGTCTTGGAGGAGCTGGCTTCTTTGCCGGTTCCTTTTTGGCCGGAGCAAGGACGGCGTGCAGCGTGGTGCCTTCCATGCGAGGCATAAACTCGACGGTCCCGGCATCTCCGATGTCCTGAATCAGCCGGTTGATGATGTTGTAGCCCAGTTCGCGGTGGGCCATCTGGCGGCCTTTAAAACGCAGGGAGGCCTTGACCTTGTCTCCATCATTCAGGAAGCGGACGACCTGGTTCTTCTTGGTCTGATAGTCATGCTCATCCACAGTGACCGAGAATTTGACTTCCTTGACGGTGATGACCTTCTGCTTTTTGCGTGCGGCCCGTTCGCTTTTGTCTTTTTCGTACAGATACTTGCCGTAATCCTGGATGCGGCAAACGGGCGGGACGGCGTTGGGTGAGACTTCAACCAGGTCAAGGCCGCGCTCGCGGGCGATTTTCAAAGCTTCAAAGGGCTGCATGATGCCGAGCTGTTCGCCGTTCTCATCAATCACGCGGATTTCTCTGGCGCGGATTCTTTCATTGGTACGGATAAACTGCTTGGCCGAACGCTTATCTAACTGTGCGATGGGTGTCCTCCAGAAGTAGAATGCGCAAAGAGTGCATTCCTACTCAGTATAGCAAGCCAGAGACGGCCGCGTCGGGAGGGCCTCTGAAGCGGGCAGGAAACTTCGAACCATCTGACAGAAGGCCGCCCGGCCATGTATCTTTAAAATTTACGGACAATTTCCGTTTGCCGGAACTGTGGAGGAGTTTTTGTTCAAAAGGACATTCGTTTCTTTTCTGGCCCTTGCCGCTGTAGTTTCTGTAGCTTTCGCCCAGACGCAGAGCACCGTGTCATCTCCGAACCAGCAGCCGCAGGTCGCCCCGAATTACGCCTTGGCCGGCGTGAATTATGACTATAAGTGGGAAATCTATGGGGGCGTGGCGTATTCACACTTCAACGCAGGGCCGAATTTGCTGCAGGGAGCCAATCTGGGCGGATTTGATGCCCAGGCGGCGCGCTTTTTTACAAAGCGGTGGGCAGCAGCAGCCAACGTCCGCGGATACTACGGAACCAGCGGCGTGGTCCCGAACATTTACAACATCAAGGGACCCTTTGTGAGCGAGCATATGTTTCTGGTTGGTCCGGAATGGCGCGGCCCCAGCAATGAACATGCCTCGCTGACGCTGCACGCCCTGGTAGGCGGGGCCTACGGGGACTTCCAGCACGCCATCGGGAACGTTCCTCCGGCAGAATTGGGCCTGTTCAGCAACCAGCTGGCCTTTGGCGGGGCTTTTGGCGGCTCGATTGATCTGAACCGGTCGCCAAGGCTGGTCTTTCGTATCTCACCCGATGCCACAATTACCAAATTCGGTTCGGGCGGTATTCAGGACCAGTTTGCGATTTCCGTAGGGATTGTGTATCGCATGAAACGAGGGCTGAAGTAAGCAATCTTGCCAGAAATGCAGATCCTCCACTTCGGCGGGGACGGCATGTTGGACTGGGAAATGCATTTTCTGCCATCCTGAGTGGGGCCAGGACAGCCGAAGCAAAATATGACCTGCAGTGACGGCCCCACGTCCAGTCAAGACGTGGGGCATCCGCCCATCTTCTTCAATTCTGAACCGTCGTTTCACGTGCCAGGTATTCCATCAGCTCTGTTGTAATTTTCTTGGGCTTCCCCATGGCTGCATCGGACACTTCCTTCCACGCTTCCCAGGTCGCCAGACGTTCTTCATACGCTGCGCGCGCTCGTGGCAGAATCGAGGTGCCCAGCCCCAGCCGCAGCGGCGGATTTTCTGCGTCCACAAGCTTGAGGATGGCTTCTGCGGTGGCCTCAGGATCGCCGCGTTCCACATTGGCCAGACCTTGCAGAAACTGTTTCCGATACTCCGCATAGGGTCCCAGAGCCGCCGCCCATTCTGAGGATTTTCCGAAGTCAGTTGCGTAGGCCCCTGGCTCAACCAATGTCACCTTCAGGCCGAACGGCCTGACCTCGTGGGCCAGCGCTTCGTGCAGGGCTTCTACCGCCCATTTTGTGGCGCAGTAATAACCGATGTATGGCAGTGTCGTAATTCCGAGACCGCTGGAAATTCCGAGGATATGTCCACTCCCTTGTTTCCGCAGCAAAGGCAGCGCTGTCCGCAGTACCCGCACCATCCCAAAATAGTTGGTATCAAACAGATCGCGGACCTGCTCGTCGCTTGCTTCCTCTGTGGCCGCAATCAGGCTCTTGCCTGCGTTGTTCACGAGAACATCCAGGCGGCCAAAATGCGCATAGGCTTGCTCCACGGCACGTTGTACCTGTTCCGGGTCGGTTACATTGAGTTCAAGCGGCAAGGCCGCCTCACCAAACTTCTCTTTCAGGTCTGCAACGTCGGAAAGCCTGCGGGCCGTGGCAGTGACCTGATCGCCACGCTTCAGAGCAGCTTCGGCCCAGATACGCCCAAAGCCGCGAGAAGCACCGGTAATCAACCATGTCTTTCTCATTTCAATCTCCGTTTGCCTGGTGGGTCTATCGTGTGTACAGCGTGAGGTTGTCATCTCTGACGAAAATCGGAGACGAGCTCCTCATAAGAGATAAGAGGAGACTGTCTCCGGTTGCAGAAAATTTCAGAAAATGGCCAGTGCAGCAATTTCCTGAACAGAGTTTGCGGTGGGGACAAGAGAAGAATTGCTTTAAAAAATTGAGAATGAGAGCGAAAAAGCAGTGATCCCGGAGTCTTTCCTCCATAATGTCCTGCTGCTGGGCACCCGGACTGGGCACTATGGTCCCTTACCTCCGTGTTTTTGCGATCTCCGGCCGCAGCGCTATCTCATCCTCTGCTTCTGCTGTCTGTTCTTCAGGTAAAAGGTGGTTCTTGGTCAGGCCGTCCTTCAGCACGTTGAACGCCTCTTCAGGAGTATCAGCATATTGGAACAGATCCAGGTCCCGCGGTGAGATCGCCCCCTTTTCCACCAGTACGTCAAAATTCAGGACCTTTTTCCAATACGCGGACCCATACACAACCACGGTCATCTTCTTGGCCAGCTTTTGTGTCTGCGCCAGAGTCAGCAGCTCAAACATTTCATCAAGGGTTCCAAAGCCTCCGGGAAAGACCACGAGCGCCTTTGCCAAATACGCAAACCAGTACTTGCGCATGAAGAAGTAGTGGAACTCAAAATTGAGCGCTGGGGTAATGTAGCGGTTCGGCTGTTGTTCGAACGGAAGCTTGATGTTGAGCCCGATGGTTTTGCCTCCGGCCTCATACGCGCCGCGGTTGGCCGCTTCCATAATGCCCGGGCCTCCGCCCGAAGTGACGACAAAGCGATGGCGGCGCGACTTGAGCCCTTTGGCCCACTCCGTCAACAGATAAGCCAACCGGCGCGCATCTTCATAGTAGTGTGCCATTTCCACTGCCGCTTCCGCGCGGCGAAGCTGCAATTCTGTCACAGCGCCGTCCCGGGCCGGCTGCTCTTCCTGCGGGGCCGGCCGCTGTGATCCGGTATTTTCCAGCAGCTCCAGTTGGTGGTTGGCTTCATCCAGCGCGCGGAAACGCGCCGACCCAAAGAAGACCACTGTGTCCTGGATACGCTCTCGGCGGAAGCGTGCCAGCGGCTCAGAATACTCTGAGAGAATGCGGACGATGCGGCCGTCCGGGCTGTTCAGAAAGGCCGGATTTTCATAAGCAAGCGGAGCGCTTGCCAGCTGCTCGGGATCCAGTTCAGGCATAAGTCAAGGCTCACGATAATGGATGGCGTCGCTGATCGCAATCCATAGATTCAGCAGACCCAGACCGGAAACGATGCCGCGGACGGCCCCGTTCAAGGTGATCCAGGCCAGCAGGGGAACCAGATGGAACAGATGGTTTTCTGTCCACAGATGCGTCCACGGCAACGCAACAATCAGCAACCCCAGATAAAGTCGCACGACCACGCGCAGAAACAGGTCCACACGACGCATCCATACCGGGACATGCTGCTGTTCTCTCGTTGCAGGTTTGGGAGCAGGACCAGCCGGGCCACGCGGAGAGTTGGACGAAAACAGGTTCGGCTGATACGACATGCGTCTCTTCTCAAGCTATCACAGACGCGCCGCCCACTCCTGTCATTCCTTGGTTCCGGTCGGGGTGGGAATCCAGGCCCACCTACCGCACTGCGGCGCAAACTGGTCGGGCCGATGGAGGTGGTGTGCTGCGAGCCAACGTCCTGCCACAAAATGCCGTAAACTAAAGAAGAACATTTTCGTCTGACCTGCCTGCCTGACGGCATTCCGTGAGACATTTTTGTGAAGGTTAGGAAGAAAAGAGGAGATTTGTGTCCATGAGCACGAGCATTCGCAATATCGCCATCATCGCCCATGTGGACCATGGCAAGACCACACTTGTGGACGCGATGCTGCGCCAGTCGGGGACTTTTCGCGCCAATGAGGCCGTTGCCGAGCGCGTGATGGACTCAAATGACCTCGAACGCGAGCGGGGCATTACGATCCTGGCCAAAAACACGGCCATCTACTATCACGACACGAAGATCAATATTGTGGATACGCCCGGGCACGCAGATTTTGGCGGCGAAGTAGAACGTGCGCTGAAGATGGTGGACGGAGTGGTGCTGCTGGTAGATGCGTCGGAGGGTCCACTGCCACAGACGCGCTATGTTCTTTCGAAGGCCCTGGAAGCGAAGCTGCCTCCGATTCTGGTCATCAATAAAATTGACCGTCCGGATGCGCGCCCGCAGGAAGTATTGAATGAGGTCTATGATCTGTTTATCGATCTGGATGCGACCGAAGAGCAGCTTGAGTTTCCGGTGCTTTACACCAATGGCAAGCTAGGACTGGCGAGCCTCGATCCGGCGGTACCAGGCACGGACCTGCAGCCGCTCTTTGAGACGATTCTGAAGACGATTCCGCCGCCGAGCGGTGATGCGAACGGACCGCTGCAGATTCTGGTGACGAACCTGGATTACTCGGACTATTTGGGTCGGCTGGCGATTGCGCGCGTGTTTAACGGGACGCTGCGCACAGGCGAAGAGGTCTACATCTCCAAGCGCGACGGTGCATTACAGAAGACACGCATTACCAAGCTTTTCAGCTTTGCCGGATTAAAGCGCATTGACGTTGATACGACCGAGATCGGCGACATTGTGGCCATCGCAGGCGTAGAGGGCATCACCATCGGTGAGACGATTACCGGAATCGAGGACCCCGCTCCGCTGCCTCCCATTGTGATTGATGAGCCGACCATTGCGATGCAGTTTTCCGTGAACAATTCCCCTTTTGCCGGGCGTGAAGGCCAGTTTGTCACTTCGCGGAACCTGCGCGAACGCCTGGAAAAAGAGTTGCTGACCAATGTTTCGATTCGCGTGGAAGATACGGACAGCCCAGATGCTTTCAAAGTCCTCGGACGCGGCGAACTGCAGCTTGCCATTTTGATCGAGATGATGCGGCGCGAAGGATATGAACTGATGGTGGGGCGTCCTGAGATTGTGACGCGAACGATTGATGGCAAGGTGATGGAGCCGGTTGAGCACCTGACGATTGATATTCCTGAGAATTTTGTGGGAACAGTGATTGAGCGGCTGGGACCGCGCAAAGGTGAGATGGTGAAGATGCATAATCACGGCTCCGGCCGCGTGCGTCTTGAGTTCCGCGTCCCCAGTCGGGGACTGATTGGATTGCGCAGCGAGTTGCTGACGGAGACGCGCGGCACCATCGTGATGAATTCTTTGTTTGACGGCTATATGCCGTACCAGGGTGAGATCCCGCAGCGCATGACGGGCGCGCTAATCTCAGACCGCGCTGGCACCGTGACGGCATATGCACTTGATGGGCTCCAGGACCGCGGCGTGCTCTTTGTGCAACCCGGGGTAGAGACCTATGAGGGCATGATTATCGGCGAGCATTCGCGCGACAATGATCTGGACGTCAATGCAGTCCGTGAAAAGAAGCTGACCAATATGCGCGCATCGAGTGCTGACGAGGCGATCCGGCTGGCCCCTCCGCGGTTGTTGAATCTGGAGCAGGCGATCGAATTTATTGCAGACGATGAACTGGTGGAGGTGACGCCAAAGTCGCTGCGTCTGCGCAAGAAGATTTTGCAGGCGAACCGTAGGCCGAAGCGGTATGCAGCGCCAGTGTAATGGCTTTTTTCGCGCCATCCAGAGGATGGTGAAGAAAGGCGAACCCCTCTGCTGCGTCGCTACACGATGAAGCAGAGGGACGAAAGGCTATTCTGGCGGAGTGAGTGTTGTCCCGTCCTGGGTCTGGACCTTGACCACTTTCCATTTCCAGTTTTTTGCGTCTTTGATGGAGCCTGCGCTCTGGGCGCTGATGGAAATCCTTGAAAAGTCAAAATCCACCAAAGGTGCCTCTGGATAGGCGCTTACAACGAACGCCTTCATTGCTCCGGTGGCGTCAATGTTCCATATCTTTACATGACGGAAGTGCGGAAGGCCACGTTCGGGCGGCCTGACTGGATGGGTGATGGTCTTCCAGTAGTCAGGCGGATGGGCGACTCCGGCGGGGATGGTGGCGTAACTGTATTTCGGGTTCCAGTCCATGGTGATGTGGATGGGAACGGCCACTCCCTTCATGGTGATGTCGTGAATGCGGATGTTTTCCGCTCCGCCGCCGCGTGTACGGTCGGACTTGAAGAGAATGCCCGAAGGTACAGGAGCGAGCACGGTGAGCCGATAGACATCCACATTCCGAAAGCCTCCGGAGGTTTCGCTGCCGATCGTGAATCCTGCGGCCCCGGCGCGCACAATGGAATCGCGGATGACGATGTCCTCAGTCGGGCGATGGACGCGCAGGCCGTCCCAGTCGCGACCGGCCTTGAGGCAGAGCGCGTCGTCGTTGACTTCAATGTCGGCGTGTTCGACCAGGACGTGGCGCGAAGAGTCAATGTCAATGCCATCGGTACTAGGGCCTTTGCCGCCGATGTTGTTGCGGATGGTGGCCCCGTCCACGGTGACGTTGCTGGAGTAGCAGATGTGGATGGTCCAGAATCCGGAGCGTTCAAGGCGAATGTTCTTCAAGCTTACATTTTTTGAGTCAAAGATCTGGACCAGACGCGGGCGCTTTGCGTCGTAGTCGGCGGCCCAGCGCAGGCCCTTCGGCTCGTATTGCCGGCGCAAGGCCCAATAGGCGTCCCACCAGTATTTCCCATTGCCATCGATTGTGCCTGGGCCAGTAATGGCTGCATCCTGCTGCTGATAAACATTGATGAGCGCGGCGGGCCAGGTCATTTCGATTCCCGCGACCCGCGTGGGCATCATGGGGTACTGGGTTGTGTCCTGAACACCGAGGATCGTGACGCCGTCTCCAACGTTGAGATGAACATGTGACTTCACGAAGATCGCCCCGGAGAGATATGTGCCCGGGCGAAAGATGACGGTACCTCCGCCAGCCTGGGCGGCTGCATCGATCGCGGCCTGAATGGCCCTGGTGTCGAGTGTGGCCCCATTGCCTTTGGCTCCATAGTCATTGACGGAGAAGGTGTGGGACTGTGCGTGCAGCCAGGAAGCGAAGAAGAGTAGCAGCAAGTATGAAAGCTTATTTCCGGTCAGTTTCGTCTGCATGAGGTCCAGAGGTCGTACCACCTTCTCTATGAGGTCGTACCGTATACCGGTACAACGGCCCTTCTTTTTCGGGCTTTTTCAATCTACACCAAATGAGAACTTGTTTTCTTATTGACAATCGTTTCTCAGCCTACGTAGCTTTTTCGCTGGGATTCAAGTTAAGGCCGGGCGAAAGGCATCGCCACCCACGAGAGAGCGGCCTGCACAAAACCAACATTCGAGGCTGGTGTATGAGGTCAAATAAGCATATCAAGTTAAAACAATTACGGTCTGACCTGTGGCTGCTGTTCTGTTTTCTGGCATGGGCGGCCGCGGCCATAGCGCAGACAGCCGGTGAAGGCGCGATTCGCGGTACGGTGACGGACCCGAGCGGTGCGGTCGTGGCCGGGGCCACGGTCACAGCAACGAATACGGCCAGCGGGACACAATACACGCGCACAACCTCTTCCGATGGACTGTATGTGATTTCCCCGGTGGTCCCTGGCGCATATTCGGTGAGTGTTTCGGCTGCGGGTTTCCAGTCCTACAAGCAGGAAAATCTGACGGTGAATGCGCTGACGGTGACGCCGCTGAACATTACGTTGAGTGTGGGGTCACAAACGCAGCAGGTCACCGTGACGGCTGCCCCACCAGCGCTGCAGACGACAACGGCGACGCTGGGAGGGGTCATGGAGAACCGCGAATACCAGAACCTTCCCATATTGATGGGTGGCCAGCAGCGTGACCCGACCGCCTTTGCCACGCTGATGCCGGGGACCCAGGGGGGAACGCGGGCGCCGGTGATTGGTGGAACGGGGAATTATCTGGCTGAGGTGTATCTGGATGGCCTTCCGACGACGACCATTAATCAGCAAGGAGACAACCGCGTCATTTTCAATGCTGTTCCTGTAGAGGCTGTGGACCAGTTTCAGGTTGTGACCAGCATTCCCGGGGCCGAGTATCAGGGAGCCGGCCTGATGAACTTCACGGTGAAATCGGGCGGAGACCAGTATCACGGCACCGTGGCGGACTATGTGCGCGCAAGGATGTTTGACACCTGGGGTTTTGCGGCGAAGGCCTTGACCGTGAAGAATGCCGCGGGACAGACGGTGCCAGCCCCGAAACCGGATGAGCACCAGAATGAGCTGGTAGGAGCGGTGGGCGGCCCGATTCCCTTTACCAAAAACAAAGGCTTTTTCTTTATTGCGTATGACCGCTATCATGGGCGCTCTGGCGTGAACCCGAATACGCTGACTGTGCCGACGATGAAGATGCGACAGGGAGATTTCAGCGAATTGCTGACGACAACCAATGGGGTCACCACGGGACAGATTTACGACCCAACCTCAGAAGCTACCTGTACGGCGCACAGTACGAACGGGCCGTGCCGCTACCAATTTGGGTATGGATATGGTGGCATTCCAGGGCCTAATGGAAACCCTGTACCGACCGGTTCCCCAAATGTGATTCCGCAATCGTATCTTTCGCCGATTGCACTATACATGCAGAAGTTTTTGCCGGAGCCGACGAATTCGCAGATTACCAACAACTATCTTGGGGGCGTGCCTTCCGGCTATGACAACTGGGAGACCACGACGCGTGTGGACTTCAATGTAACAGAGAGCCAGAAGCTTTCCGGAGTGTTTGCTTACGGCTACCGCGAGAATGTTCCCTTTACGGTTGGCAATAGCGGCGTAGTATTGCCGCCTCCCTACACGAATGGCGGCAAGGCGATCATTAAACCGGTGTTTGCAGATGTCGAGCATTCGATCGTCATCACGCCTTATCTGGTGAACCAGTTCAAGTTTGGGTATACGCGGTTTGCACAGCCGGTCACGTCTATTACCGATGGCGTGCAGCAATATATGGCGACCACGGCGGGAATTACGAATTTGCCTCAGGGGCAGGCCTCGAATGAATTTCCCGGGCGAGCTTTAGTGCCAGCACGCTGTTTCCGCAGGTGCAATCGGCCTGGACGGCAAATGGAGCTTCGGGCGCAACGCAGAACACCGTCCCCAACGCATTTACGCTGGTGGACAATTTGCAGTGGGTGAAGGGCAACCACTCCATGACATTTGGCGTGCAAATGCAGTGGCTGCAGGACAATCTGACCTCGCAGGCGACCTACTCGGGCATTTTAACGATGGGGTACAACGCGAATTCAACGGCGAACTTTGCTACGGGTTCGACAAGCCTGGCCACGAACACTTCCGGATATTCCTATGCCAGTTATTTGTTGGGCGCAGTGGGTGGGTCACCGAGTATCGCGCTCCAGCCTTTCAGCGAGACCGGAGGTCGGTATAACCCCATCTCACCGTATTTTCAGGACGACTGGAAGGTGACGAAGAACCTGACGCTGAACCTGGGACTGCGCTGGGACTACTTCCCGCCATTTAAGGAAGTGCTCGACCGCTGGAGCTTTCTGAACGCTACTGGTATGAATCCAGCAACGGGAACACCGGGCGTTCTGGAGTTTGCGGGACATCGCGGAGCAGACATCAGTTGCAACTGCCGGACTCCTGTGCATACGTACTGGAAAAACTTTGGGCCGCGCCTGGGCTTTGCTTACCAGCCTGATCCGAAGTCCGTCGTACGCGGGGGCTTTGCCGTGGCTTACTCGCATGCAGGCGGCGTGGGCGGACGCGGAGGTGCTGGCAATGGCACCGGGCAGTTAGGCTTTACCATCAGCGCAACGGCGCCGGCCGAAGTCACGACAGGTGCATCAGCTGGGCCCTCTTTCTACCTGAACAATAGTCAGTATTTTCAATCGATTGGGCTGGCCAACACGGCATTTGGAGGCCCCGGTTATACGCTGCCTGTACCGCAGGGGCCAAGCACAGCCAGCCTGACTTTGAACACGGGCAATTATGTAAGCAATGGTAAGTTTGTGACGGCAAGCTCAGCCCCGGGATATGCAGATCCTTATCTCTCAGGCCGCGCTCCTGAATTTGTTTTCTACAGTTTTGGGATCCAGCATGCAATCACAGATACGCTGACTGCAAGCGCGGATTATGTCGGATCGCAGAGCCATTTTGTGGCGCCAGGGAGTTCCAACATTCGCGGATACTGGTCGGACCAACTGGACCCGGTCTATCTGGCGGCACTAGGTGGTGTAGCGGCATCTGACGGAACGCCGATCCTGAATGCGCTGGCCACGCCGGCCAACGTGGCCATTGCCAAAGCTGCGATGCCCGGGCTGAACATTCCCTCGGTTTTTGTGAACAGCAGCACCAAGGCCACGATTGCAACAGTATTGCGCGCCTTTCCGCAGTACAGCGGAGTGAGCGATACCTGGGGGCAAAACAGTGCGAACATCAGCTATAACTCTTTTCAGTTCTCGCTACAGCAAAGACCGTGGCACGGCCTGAGTTACATGGTGAATTACACCTATTCGAAGAACCTCGGGGATGATGGTACGTTCCGCAGCGGATTTGCGATTCCTGCCGGTGCGATGTCCAATGGCAAGTCATACAAGATGGACCGCATCGAGCGATCGTATACGACCATCTCCATGCCACAGACGCTGTCGGCGTTTGGCTTATATCAACTGCCCTTCGGAAAAGGGGCCATTGGCAACGACCACTTCTGGGTGCGGACGCTGGCAGGCGGCTGGCAGTTGTCGAGCATCTATACCTATCACTCGGGCACTCCGTTAGCGGTCACCTGGGGCGGCTGCACCGCTCCCGGACAGGGCCAGTGTATGCCGGACATCAACCCCGCTTTCTTTGGGCATGGTTCAGCGCGGAAGAATGGAAGCTGGGGAAAAGGTATTACTGCAAAGCAGCTTGGATCAACCATTCAGTACATCGATGTGAATGCATTCAGTACTCCTGCAACCTTTGGAAATGCGACGAAGACGCCGGTCTACAAAATTGGCGATGCTCCAAGGACTGCGCCGTGGGGTTTGTGGGGGCCGAGTGCATGGAACATGGATGCCAGCCTGCAGCGCGCTTTCCAGCTGACGCCAGAGCGCTTGCAGCTGGTCATTCGCGCCGATTGCTCAGATGTGTTTAACCACAACACAAAAGGCGGGATTAACACGGCCTGGGGGCCCACCTCCACAACATTTGGAACAGTCGGTTCGGCAAGTGGTAACCGTGATTGGCAGTTTTCTGCACGAGTAAATTTTTAGCCTCCCGCTCATGTGCGGGGTCTTCAGGACATCGGAGGCCCCGCATCTTTTTGGGGAAGCTGGGGAAGACAGACAGGTCCCTGCACGGCGCGGGACTTGGGTTGGGACCAAAGATCGTTGTTCTCCATCACTTCAATAGGACATTTTTATGCTTGTTATGAAATGCTCTGCTGCTCTTGCTTTCTTGTCTGCTTCTTTGATTGCTGTTGCTCAGCAAACACCAAAGGAGTGGGTGGATGCGGAAACAGGACACCGTATTGTCCAGCTTTCGGAAGAGCCTGGGAGTGGCAGTCTCTACTTCAACCTGAACGGATATACACCGGATGGCAAGAAACTGCTCATCACTACACCGCACGGGATGGCATTTGTTGACCTGGGCACGCGCAGGATTGAGCCGCTGAGCAGTGATCCACATGCGCACCCCATCATGGTGGGACATAAGACCGGGCGTGTCTACTTTGTTCGCGATGGAGCAGTGTGGTATCTGGACCCTGCGACCAAAAAGGAGACAAAGATCGCAGAGATGCCGCCACACGGTAGCATTGCAACCGTGAATGCAGACGAGACGCTGATGGCCGGAACATATGTGGAACCACAAGGATCAGAAAAGGCGCAGCAACTTTCACCTCCGCCGCGCACGCGCGAAGGCCGCGGGCACATGCTGGAAGAGCGATACAACGCGCATCTGCCGATGGCGCTTTTCACGCTTAATATCAAGACGGGCGAGAAGAAAGTCTTGGACCGCAGCACGGAATGGCTGAACCATCTGCTCTTTTCTCCTACAGACCCAAACCTGCTGATGTTCTGCCATGAAGGGCCTTGGCATAAAGTGGACCGCATCTGGCTGATTCATACGGACGGGACCGGGCCCATGCTTGTCCATAAGCGCAGGATGCAAATGGAGATTGCAGGGCATGAGTTTTGGTCGCAGGACGGCAAAACGATCTGGTATGACCTGCAGACGCCGCGCGGGGAGGACTTTTGGGTGGCAGGATACAACGTCTACGACGGACACCGAACCTGGTGGCACTTGCAGCGAAATGAGTGGTCCGTACACTACAACGTCTCGCCAGACGGGACACTTTTTGCAGGCGACGGCGGAGACAGTAAGATGGTGGCGCACGCTCCCGATGGCAAGTGGATCTATCTATTTCACCCTGTTCCCATTCCGAATATGGGCGTTGAAGAAAAAGATCTCATTACGCCGGGAGTGTTCCAAGCAGAAAAGCTGGTGAATATGTCAAAGCACGATTATGCGCTGGAACCGAATGTGAACTTTACTCCGGACGGAAAATGGATTGTCTTCCGCTCCAATATGTCCGGGCAGGAGCAGGTCTACGCCGTGGAGGTAGCCAGGGAGCCTGTGCATGGAAAATAGATTTCCCGGACGCGCAGTGATGGCCCTATGGCTCGCGTCTCTGGCTTTTGTGTCGTGCCTGGCACAAACCCAATATCCACAGCCTACGGTGGAGCAGCGCGCTGGCATTGATAAGGACAATGCGCGGCATTTTGGAGATGATCCGGAAGACGGCGGCCCTCTGGCAACGGACCTCTCGCCTGCTTTGAAGGTGAAGGACATTCACAAGGCCATGATGAAGGTTGCGGACTGGGAGCTGAAGACCTGGCAACCGTGGTTTGACCGCACCTGGACTTCCAGTGTGCTCTACACCGGTCTGATGGCGGCATCAGCCTCTACCGGTGATACGCGCTATCGTGATGCAGTGCGCGAGGTGGGAAAGAAATATAACTGGGAGCTGCGCTCACATCTGCCGAATGCCGATGACCAGAGCGTGGGCCAATCCTATCTTGAGCTGTATTTTCTGGACCGCGATCCTGCGCAGATTGCTCCTACGCGACGGGAGCTGGACGCGTTGTATCCACTGGAAAAAGACAAAGAGGGGCGGATCCAGTGGTGGTGGTGTGACGCATTGTTTATGGGGCCGCCGGTATGGGCCCGGATGTATGCGGCAACCAGCGACGGAAAGTATCTTGATTACATTGAAGAGCACTGGCAGCAGACCGAGTCTCTGCTTTATGACAAGCAAGAGCACCTGTTTGCACGCGACGTTACGTTTCTGGACAAGCGGGAAAAGAACGGCCAGAAAATTTTCTGGTCGCGAGGCAATGGATGGGTGATGGGGGGGATTGTTCGCACGCTCCAATTTATGCCGAAGAATGATCCGCGGCGCGAACATTATGTCCACCTGCTGCGAGAGATGGCAGAGCGTGTAAGAACATTGCAGGACCCGAAGGACGGGCTATGGCATGCTTCTCTGCTTGACCCCACGGATTATCCTTTGCCAGAGGTCTCCGGCTCTGCACTCTTCACGTATGCCATGGCCTGGGGAGTGAACGAGGGCATTCTGGACCGAAAGATCTACAAGCCTGTTGTGGCGCACGCATGGAAGGGAATGCTAGGGCACATCTATGCCGATGGGCGCCTGGGTTGCATTCAGCAGACAGGCGCGGCGCCTGCCTGGTACAAGCCAACTGCGAGCTATGACTACGGAGTGGGCGCGTTTCTGCTTGCCGGGTCTGAGATGGCGCGTATGGCAAAACATTAGACATGAGCGCTCCATATCTTAAAAGGACATGAGAGCGCTTTGTTTCCTTACACGATGAATGCAAAGGTCCTAGCGTTGGTTTTTGCTACTGGCTGCTTCTGCTCTTTCTTGCGGGCAGAAACCAATTCATGGCGGTTTGCCTGCTCACCAGGGAAGAGTTCGAAGCAACTTACGGCCCACACTTTCTATTCCGCGAACACGCAATTCGGATTTGATTTCGGTGCCGCTCCAAGCAGCAAAGATGGAACCTGTTCTTCAAACAAGCCGTTTTTCTTTTCTCTTGCTGTACCGGAAGGCGATTATCGAGTGACGGTAGAGGTGGGCGGCGGGGCAGATGCTTCTGTCACCACGGTGAAGGCCGAGTCGCGCAGGCTGATGCTGCTTTCTGTAGCCACGGCGCCGCATCAGAGCATCAGCAAGAAATTTATTGTGAATGTGCGGACACCTCGTATTGAGGATGGGAAGGAAGTCCACTTGAAGCCGCGCGAAATTGGCAGTCTCGATTGGGACGACAAGCTGACGCTTGAATTCATAGGCCAGAAGCCAGCATTCCGCAGCATTACCATTGAGAAAGTCCAGGTCCCTGTGGTGTATCTTGCGGGCGACTCCACTGTGGTGGACCAGGACAAAGAGCCGTGGGCGGCATGGGGCCAGATGCTGCCGGTGTTCTTCAATGATACTGTGAGCGTTTCTGACCAGGCCGAATCGGGAGAGACGATCCACAGCTTCACGGTGGAGAACCGCTTTGCAAAAATCTTCAGCACTCTCAAAGCGGGCGACTACCTCTTCATGCAGTTTGCGCACAATGACCAAAAACCGGGCAAAGGTTTTGTTTCGATCGCGGAATATAAACAATCTCTGGCCGAATCGATTCAAATGGCGCGGAGCAAGGGTGCGACGCCGGTGCTGGTGACTTCCATGAACCGCCGCACTTTTGATGCAGAGGGGAAGATCATTCAAACGCTGGGAGATTATCCGGCGGCGATGCGGGAAATCGCCCAGCAACAGCATGTCGCGCTGATTGATCTGAACGCAATGAGCAAGGCGCTGTATGAAGCGATGGGGCCGCAGGGAACGATGAAGGCATTTGTGCATTTTCCGGCGAATACTTTTCCTGATCAGCCGCTAGCGTTGAATGATGACACGCATTTCACCGATTATGGCGCGTATGAATTAGCACGCTGCGTGGTGCAGGGTATTCGCGAAGCAGGGTTGCCGCTAACATCGGCAATTGTGAAGACGGAAAGCGGGTTTGATCCAGCGCAGCCGGACCGTCCCGAATTCTTGAAGCTGCCGCTCGATCCGCAGGTAAGCGCGGTGACTCCATATGGGCGATGATTTATCGGGCTTTCCAGGCATGGATGGTGCGCGCTTTTGGCGAAAAATATTTTTTGAAGGGATTTCCTGGCAATGCTTTCAAGCCGGCGACGACCGCTTCAGCATTGATCTCTGCGCCTTCGCGTGAAGTGTGGGTGTGGTCGGAAGGAAAGAGCGGCGCGACTCTTGCTTCGCCCATCGTCTCATACTTTTCTGCGATGATCTCGTTCAGGTTGATGAAGCCGATGTGAAACTCTCCGGCAAGCTGACGCGCCCATCCGCCATAGGAGTCCTCATTACGGACCACTTTGCCATCTTTCCAGTTGTTGCGCGGAATCGGTGCGCAGATGATGGGCATCGCGCCTTTGGCCAGCGTGTCTTTTATAAACTTGCGCATGTACCAGCCGTAAGTGTGCACTGTTTCCTGCTTTTTTGTGATGGGGTTCCAGATATCGCGCGTTTCATCCCCGGTGCCGGGTAGCGTTCCGCGTGCGCGTGCGGCATCATCAAGCGGGCTCGCATCATTGTGGCCAAATTGCATGATGACGTAATCGCCGGGCTTGATGAGGGCGAGGGTGTCATCCCAGAGGCCCTCGGTGAGAAAAGTGCGGCTACTGCGTCCGCCGCGTGCGCGATTGACGATGTTGATCTTTGAGAGATCAAAGTATTCAGGAAGAAGGTCGCCCCATCCCCAGAGGCCGTTCGCGCCGGTTCCGTTTCCATTGCGCACAGTGGAGTCGCCGATGAGAAAGAGGGTGGGAAGAGAGGGTCGCGATGGTGTTGCAGGCGCGGTCTGGGCGAGGGATAGACCTGAGAGCAGAATCCAGAGGAGACAGATCAGAGAGGTTTTTTTCAGAAGCATGAGTGGTCAGTCCACAGAAGCATGTGCATGAAGATTAGTGACTGAAAGACAGGGCTGTCAAGGAGCTGGGGAAATGCAAAAAAACTCCGCTGTGCTTCGTTCTGGTCGGGACGGCGGTAGCAGTGCACGGCCATGATCTTTTCCTGCTCAGGTTAGGGTGACAAGGGCAGCACGTTCTGTTTATATTGAATGGTCTGACCACAAGCCAATCCAAATCGAGTGCTTTCTGGAGAAGATTATGCGTCATGTGTGCTGGACCCTGGTTTTTGTATTTGCGGTTGCGGTCTATGGGCAGGACACGCGTCATGTCACCGAGCCGTCCATTCCTCCTTCATGTGTGGTGCTGAAAGCCGAGTTGCAGGCGAGCCAGGGGAGATTGGACGAGCGCGAGGAACAACGCGAAGATACAAAGCGGATCCAACAGGCGATTGATTCCTGTTCGCCGGGGAAGGCGGTGGAGTTAGAGGCAGACGGGCAGAAGGACATTTTTTTGAGTGGTCCGTTGCAGCTCAAAAAGGGTGTCACGTTGCTGGTGGACGCCAATACGGCGATCTTTGCCTCGCGCAATCCGCGTGACTACGACATCACTCCAGGAAGCTGCGGCATTGTGAGTGAAAAAGGGCATGGGTGCAGGCCGCTGATTGCTGTGAACAACGCTCCGGACAGCGGGGTGATGGGGGACGGCTCGATTGATGGGCGCGGCGGCGAAAAGCTCATAGGGCAGAACGAAACATGGTGGGACCTGGCGCATCGGGCCAAGATTGAAGACAAGGGGCAGAGCTGCTTCCGTCTGATTGAGGTCAACCGATCGGACAACTTCACGCTCTACCGGATTACCCTGCGCAATTCGCCAAATTTCCATGTTGCAGTCAACCAGACCAATGGATTTACGGCGTGGGGCGTGAAGATCCTGACGCCAAAGACGGCGCGCAATACAGATGGCATTGATCCTGGATCGTCCACAAATGTAACGATTGCGTATTCCTACATTCACACGGGGGACGACAATGTAGCGATCAAGTCGGGAAAGGCAGGTGCGGCCGCGAACATGTCCATTGTGCACAACCATTTTTATACAGGACACGGGATGTCCATTGGCAGCGGAACTGAGGGCGGCGTCCATCACATTCTGGTGCAAGACCTAACAATCGACGGCGCGGACAACGGCATTCGCATCAAGTCTGATCGCAGCCGGGGCGGGCTTGTGCGTGACGTGATCTATGAGGACGTTTGTATTCGCGATACGAAGAACCCGATTCTGTTTACGCCGTTGTACACCACCTTCTCGGGAAATGCGCTGCCGGTATACCGCGACATTGTGCTGAAGGACGTGCATGTGTTGTCGCCGGGCACGTATACGTTTCTTGGTC
Source organism: Pseudacidobacterium ailaaui (assembly GCF_000688455.1). NCBI lineage: Bacteria > Pseudomonadati > Acidobacteriota > Terriglobia > Terriglobales > Acidobacteriaceae > Pseudacidobacterium > Pseudacidobacterium ailaaui. The sequence continues at coordinate 657,782 of NZ_JIAL01000001.1, read as the reverse complement.
TGGATGCGCAGCACAAGCTCGGCGTAACCCTCGACAATGTTTATGCCGATAGGCTGGAGCAGTCGAAGATGCAGGCGCGGGACGCAGAAATTACGCTGCGCAACCGTGGAAATCTTGTGCCGAACGGTGAGGACGTATCTGTAACAGAGAGAGATACAAATAAGGGCAGTCCGATTCCATGTGCTGGTCGCTTTGTTCCTTTTCCGAAGACAACAACTGCGCCGGAGGCGGCGAACACGGTCCTGCCGGAAGACAAAACCTTCTATGTGGCGGCCGATGGCACTGGCGATTACTATTCCATCCAGAAGGCGCTGGATGAAGCGCCTGCGACAGGCGGTGCCACGCTCCTGGTCGCTCCTGGGACCTATCGTGAAGTGCTGCACATTGACAAGCCGGGGATCCGGCTGCGCAGCGCCAATCCAGACGCCAGCAAGACGGTTGTGGTCTACGACCTGAGCGCGGGCACCTCCGGAGGGACATTTCATTCCGCCACAGTGAATGTAACTGCAGACGACTTTTTTGCGGAGAACATTACGTTTGAGAATGACTGGAACAGGACGCATCCGCAGCTTCCGGCAGGATCGCAGGCCCTGGCGCTTCTGGTGACGGGTGACCGGGCAGTATTTCACAATGTGCATCTGCTGGGGAATCAGGACACACTTTATACGGGGAGCCATTGTCCTTCCGGCGGGACTTCATGTGAGCCGACACGGCAATATTTTTCCAATTGCTACATTGCCGGCAATGTGGATTTTATTTTTGGAGACGGCAAGTCTTTTTTCGACCACTGCGAGGTCCACAGCACTCCGCATTCTGAGGGATTTGTCACGGCGCAGGGCAAGCATGAGCCCAAGGAGGACTCGGCGTATGTCTTTGACGAATGCAGGCTGACAGCAGATCCCGGAGTGACGAATGTCTATCTGGGCAGGCCGTGGAGACCGTATGCTACGGTTGTCTTTCTGAATACATGGATGGGTGAGCATATTCAGCCTGCGGGATGGCGGGAGTGGCATCCAGGCGAGACACATTCGCTGGACACGGCGTTCTATGCGGAATACCAATCTGTCGGGCCGGGAGCGCACCGAAAGGAGCGCGATCCGCACACGAAATTCCTGACGAGTGCAGAGGCGGAGAAGTACATGGTCCACGCATTCCTGAGCGGTAAGGATGATTGGGACCCTCTGGCGGTCATTACTCAAAACAAACTGGAGTAGACATGAGCATTGTTTCCAGCCGCCGGGGTTTCTTGAAGGGCGCGGCCTTTTCAGGATTTCTTTTATCTACATGCGGGCTACGCGGAGCAGAGGCACAAACACCTTCGTCTACGCAGGAGCTCTTTCTTCCTGATGAAGGCTGGCGCATGTGGCCGGATACAAAGGCTGCCTGGGAAGAGGACACAATTTATCTGCCAGGTGAATTCAAGCTGACGGAGCTTCCGGTGAATCCTCCCACTGGGGGATGGGAGGTCCTGGGTTTCACGCAGGGAGTGGGTGTGACACTGCCTGCAACGGTGGAGCAGTTTTACTGGGGGGCATTCGGGTATCGTCCTTACAAGAATGAGTACAAATTTGAGGATACTGACCGTGAGGTGAAGAACGGTTCCTACCGTGGCGTTTCCTGGTTTTGGCGCGAGATAGAAGTCCCGATGGATTTTCAGGGTAAACGAATCTTTCTTCACGTGCGCGGGGCACGTTTAAGGGCCGAGGTCTATCTGAACCAAAAGCTGGTGGGCTACAGCATTCTGGAAGAGCTGCCGTTTGAATGCGATATCACACAGGCAGCACGTCCAGGAGAAAAGAACCAGCTTGCGATTCGCATTACCAATCCTGGTGGTGAGATGGACTGGATTGATGGCCGCCAGTTGCAGTGGGGGCAGGTCCGTCTCCAGAGCAGCCACGGTTTTGGCGGGCTGGACCGCGCGCTGCGCCTGACTGCGCATGGGCCTGTTCGGGTAAAAGACAGTTGGGTGCTGAATACGCCGGATGTGCGTGCGATTACGGCCCATGCAGAGCTGGAAAATCTGACCGGGCAGCCCAGGACTGGGAGCATCGTCTTCTCGATTGTGGATCCTGCATTGGGCCAGACCGTTGCAAAGAAGGAGCTGCCGGCTCAATTGGATGCCCATGCAACGGCTGTTTTTCAAGCCGAGATGCGATATGAAGGTGCAAAGCTGTGGGACCTGGACAGCCCGCATCTCTATCAACTGCGGGTGGAATGGAAGGGCCTGCAGACTGACGCGGACTTCCGGCAGATTCCTTTCGGCTTCCGCTGGTTTGCTCCAGAGGGCATTGGAGCAGAGGCAATGTTTCGTCTGAATGGACGGCGCACTCGCATCTACACCTCGATTTCATGGGGCTTCTGGGGCATGAATGGACTTTTCCCCACGCCGGAACTGGCCCAGCGCGAAGTGGAAGCGGCAAAAACATTTCACCTGAACTGTCTGAACTTTCACCGGAACGTGGGGAAACCAGAGGTCTTTGCGGTCCAGGACAGGATGGGCCTTTTGCGCTGTATGGAACCCGGTGGCGGATACGAGGCCGTCAGCGCAACGGGGTTCGCGCAGCGCTACATGGAGGCAAAGATTGTCCGTATGATCCGGGCCTTCCGCAGCCATCCGTCCCTGGTGGAATACATACTGCAGAATGAAGCAAAGCCTGATCTGAGTAATCTGAATCTCTATCGCATTCTGAAGCGGATGCACCAGGAAGACCCCAGCCGTTCCATTGTGGCCAATGATGGCTTTGCTTCGCGCGCGGCGCAGGCATGGATTGAACCCTATTCCGACCGTGTGCGTACCTCTGCCGAAGGCGGGGCAGGCGGATGGTGGGACGAGCACCAGGGGCCGTTTTCCGACGTCTGGAATGATCGCTATTACAACGGACCGGACGATTTTCTATATCGCTCAACCGATGAAGGTGAGATTGTCGAGTGGGGCGAGATGAAAGGGGCAGCATCGCCTGATAATCACGCGCTGCTGATTCAGCAGATTGAGCAGCACGGCGGCAAGAGCTACGACCTAGAAGACCACAAGGAAATTTTGGCGGCTTATGAAACGTTTCTGGATCGTTGGGGCTTCCGGGCGGCATTTCCCTCAGCCAGTGCGCTCTTCCGCTCCATCAGCCGCCGCGCATATGAATCGTGGGGGCAGTTTCTGGAGAACATCCGTATCTGCGATGTGAATGATTATGCGGCCATCAGCGGGTGGGAGTCCACGGCCATCGAGAACCACAGCGGGCTTCTGGATGTGATGCGGGACTTCAAGACCGATCCGCAACTTCTGGCTAAAAGCCTGCTGCCGGTGCGTCCGGTGGCGAAACAGTATCATCTGGTGTTGAGAAAAGGCGAACGCGCAAAGTTCGATATCTATCTGCTGAACGATACGGGCAGGCCAGTGACAGGCAGGCTGATGTTTTCCATCCGTAACCCTCAAGGCAGGACGATGAAGGTGGGTGCGTGGGCGTGTCCGGAGTTTGAAAAAGACAAGCTGGTGTCCCTTGTGCAAAAAGCCGTGGAGACAGGGCCGCTGAATGAGGCAGGTGTCTGGACGACAAAGCTCGCACTGAATGCTACGGCAGACTCCGCACATGAGTGCCGGTTGTGGGTGGTGGAGACGGACCCATATTCATTTGCAGGATGGAAGATTGGTCTGATTGGTGCAGGGTCGTCACTGCCTTTTGTTGGCGTAGCTGCCGAAGCGTTTTCTACTGGGAGGAAATACGATGTGTTGCTGGCGATGGATGCAGCGCAAAAAGCCGAGCCTCTCGTGCCCACGGACGACATGGGGGCCTATCGGCAGAGTGGCCAGATGAGGGAAGACAGATTGCCAGAGGGTGCCATCGAGCAGATCCGGAGCGGAACTCCACTGATCGTCATTACAGGCAAAGACAGCGTTGCCGGCGGCTATGCCAGGCAGCTTGCCGATGCTGGAGCATTCACCTTTCACGGAATGGTAGGCGCATCGCGCGCCAGCTGGATGGGATCGTGGTACTTTGTGCGTGAGCACCCTTTATATGCAGGCATGCCGGTGAATGAAGGCATGAGTATTCACTATCAGGTGAAGGGGGCAGGTTCCAATGGCTGGCTGGTGGATGGTCCGGGGGTGGAGATTGTTGCCGGATACAGCCGCGACCATGACCGCAACATTGGCGCAGGAACATTCACCGCGTTTCTGGGGCAAGGACGTATCGTGATGCAGAGAATTGCCGATATGCACCCGGTATTGCAGGAGCGCTTTCTGGCGAATGCGCTCCAATCCGTCAGAACGAAACAGCAGCAGTGATCCAGATCATTGGAACTAATGGCGCAAGCTGCGGATCTGACGGCGCAGGGCAGCAATTTCACGACGGGTGCTGCGGAATACCGGGATGATGTAAGAGCGGGACATTCGCGGCATGGCATGGAACATCGATATGAGCAGATTCAACTGGTCCTTTTTCGCCGCCAGCTCACGTTCTAAGTTGGCCATCAACTGACTGCGCTCTGGGGTCTGCGCATTGAGCATTATCCAATGGTAATTATAAAGGAAACGCATTGTCATCCCACAAATGATTGGTTTTCAAGCCGGGGGCCGGGGGAACCTGAAACAGCAAGAAAACGCTTGCTTAAAAATAGCTGAATACAAGCCTAAGCGGAAATCATTACCACGGCAAGCAGCGCCAGCACCATACCAGCAGTCTGGTTGCGGGTCGCACGTTCCTTGAGGAAAAAAATTGCGAGAAGGATGGTCCCGGCTGGGTAGAGGGACGCCAATACGGCAGCTACGTCCAGCCGTCCACGGAGAGAAGAAGCGGTGTAGAGCAGGTTTCCCGCAGTATCGAGGAGTCCTGCTACGGCGGCCAGCAGAAGAAGAGCGCTCCAATCTATCGCCGGGGCGAGAAGAGGGCGGGTCCCGCGCGAAACGAGAAAAAGGCCAACAATGATGGCGCAGGAAACGGACCCAAGACGAGAGAAGGCGATGGCCCAGAGAAGGTCAGATTTCCCTGCAAGGTGAAGAAAATAAAGGAGAAATCCAAAACAAATTCCGGAAGCTGCTCCCGCCAGAAGGCCGTTCAGGTGGACGGATGATCCCGGTGTGTAGACGATCAGCCAGATGGCCACCATGGCGGCAAGGAATCCTGCGAGTTGTAGTCCTGTCGGCCTTCCCTCCGTCAAAAAGGAGGCCAGGACGGGGACCATGGCCGTCAGAACGCCGGAGAGTGCAGCGACCAGGCCCATGGATCCGTGCGATAGCCCCTCATAGAGCAGGAGCAGACCAGAGCCGCAGGCGATTCCTGCAAGGAAACCGTAAAAGATGGTCCCATGGGAGGGAGCCGGTGGGTGGAGCACCCATAAGAAGAACGTAAGAGCAAGAAGCCCAAGGCCATGAGAGATCATGACAATCAGAGCGGAGGAGGCGCGGCGTGTAGCCAGTCCTCCGCAGAAGTCCGAAATTCCCCAGACCGAAGCCGCGCCCAGGGCCAAAAGCGGGCCGCTCATTGACGCATGGATGCTGAAGGATAATAACCGTCTTTCGCAGTGATCTCCAGGCCGGGCACTTCAACCACCACGGTAATCTTGTGGAACTTGTCGCTCATGACACCAGAGTGCGTGTAGTAACCCAGGAAGTATTGGGTGCGGGCCGAAGATGCAATTGTGGCAAAGCTCTTCTGGATGCCATTTTCGGAGTATTGGGATTCCAGAGCTCCTCCGGTGGCCAAAGCATACTTAGGCAGGATATTGTCCCGCATCGTGGGGATGAGAGGGAGGTGCCACTTGTCCAAATAGCCGACGCCCCACATGGCAGAGTCACCCACCAGGGTCCCGTACAGCACAATATTGTTGGTGAGCAGATAGCGGACCACCTCTTTGTAAGAGGCCTTGCTGCCATATTCCTTGCCGTCACTAATCACATAAAGAACGCGCAGGTGGTCTTTAGGCTGCTGGGCAAGCGCCTTGGCGGCCTCCAGGATGGCATCGTTGAGGGGATGAACTTCCTTGGGAATCGTGATAAAGCCCATATTGCCGCGTTGAGGAGCGACGTTCGGATCCACAAGCTGGCCATTGATGGTCGGCCCATTGTCCAGAGGGCCTCCGGGAGAGATGACGCCCATGTCCCGGCCCGAAGCCTTGGCGCTCTGTAGGGCAGCCGGAAGCCGGGCGCCTTGCGCGCCGGTAAATTCGGTAATCATGCGGGGGCTGCTGGTATAGGCAAACACAGCAACAGAATCAGCTGGGGTGAATGCACCGGTGACGGCTGAGAGGCTTTCATTGACCTTGCGCATGACGTCAGAGGGCAGGGTCTGGTCAATCACAAAAGCCACTGAAAGGGGGCGCGGATCTACGGAGAAGAAGGCGATATTTTGACGGACGCCGTCCTCATAGATTTTGAACTGCCGCCAGGTGAGTCCAGCAACAAGCTGATGCTTTTTGTCCCGGACGGTCACAGGAACGTCCACATAAGTGACGGGAACACGGATCAGAAAAGCCTGGTTCTCTCCCGGTTTCGGGATGTAGGGGGCCTGCTGCTGCTGGCTGTTGTCCTGTTGAGGAGCAGAAGGTGTATCGGAAGAGGAAGAAGGCTGCTGCTGCGCGTCTGACTGGCTTGCCGGCGTAGCCGGCTGCTTCAGGGCCTCAGAAGCGGTGCCTTTGCCCGGGGCCACCTGATCTTTCAGATTCGACAGGTCAGAAGCGCTGGCAGGCTGGGGCGCTGGCGCGTCGGGAATGCTTTGCTGTTGTTGCTGCTGGGGTGCTCCCAGCAAAAGAAAGGCCAGCAATGTAGCCAAGGCGCCTTGCATCGTTTTTGAAAACCCCCAAAACCTCTTTCGCGCAACTGCCTGCTCATTTGGGATTCGCAGCAGAAGAGCGCACTTCCATTAGATGCCGATGGTCCCCATTTGGTGAGTGGCACCGGGAGACCTCAGGCTTCTTTAAGACTATCAAAACGGAGAGATCGGGTTCTTCGGCACCCCTTCGAGGCGAAAGAAAGACCTTTCATTCCTCTCATCCGTCCAATTAGAGTAGACCCATGCGGCGGCGGATTTCCATATTTGTTTTCGTCCTGGCCTGTGCAGCGATTGGTTTCCGCGCCAGCGCGCAGGAGCCCGGTTCTCCGGATGCTCCTCCGGTCAGTAACGCCCCCGATACAACGGACCAGGTCAATACGGCCACCACAACATTCCGTGCCAGCGCCAATCTGGTGAGTGTGTATTTTACGGTGCGGAACAAGCAGGGAGGGCTGGTCCCAAACCTGACGAAAGACGACTGTACGATTCTTGAAGACAAGCAGCCGCAAAAGATCAAGAATTTTGCTCCTGAAACGGACCTTCCCCTGACCCTGGGCATACTGCTCGACACCAGCGGCAGCCAGCAGAATGTTCTGCCCATGGAGCAGCAGACGGGAACAGCGTTTCTGAAGCGCATCCTGCGTGCGAAGGACGAAGCCTTTCTGGTCTCCTTTGATGTTCAGGTGAACCTGTTACAGGACTACACCAGCAATCCCCGTTTGCTTGAGAAGGCCATGGACCAGGCGCAGATCAACACTGGAGGCGGAGGGGGGGCCATCGGCGTTCCTGGAATGGGGCAGGGTCCGGTACCCGTGCACGGAGACCCCAAGGGGACTTTGCTGTATGACGCAGTGTATGAGGCGTCCGACAAGCTCCGCTCAGAGACGGGTCGGAAGGCCCTGATTCTGCTGACCGACGGAGAGGACCAGGGCAGCACACACAAAATTGCTGAAGCCATTGAAGAGGCACAGAAGTCCAACACCATTATTTATGCGCTTTTGATTGCTGACCGGGGCTTTTATTTCAACTATGGCATGGGCTATTCGGGGGCCTCGGCTTTGAAGAAGATGGCCGAAGAGACCGGCGGCCGCATGATTGATGTAGGCAACAATGGCAAAAAGATGGAAGCAGCCTTTCAGCAGATTGAAGATGAGCTCCGCACGCAGTATCTGGCCAGCTACACGCCTACCAATACAAAAATGGACGGCAGCTTCCGTAAGCTGGACATCTCATGCAGGGGAGATGGCCTGAAGGTGCAGGCGCGAAAGGGATACTACGCGATTCCGGCAGAGGACGAAGGGCAGTAGGACTGCTTCCGGCCACGGTTTGCCGTATCGTGTTTGCGGGCGTCGATGGAAAAGGGCGTTATTCTACCCGTACCAGCTCCTGCTGGATGCGCCCGGTCACCTCGGCCTTGTCCTGCGTTGTCATCATATTGACTTCACTGCGAACGCCAAATTCCGGAAGGTAAATTCCTGGCTCTACGGAAAAGCAGGTGAAGGGAAGAATGCGGCGCTCATCGTGGGTCTCCAGATTGTCCAGATGTGCACCGTTCCCGTGGATCTCGGTGGCGATGTTGTGCCCGGTACGGTGGGTGAAATACGGCGCAAATCCCGCCTCATGAATGACGTTGCGCGCCGCGTCATCGGCCTGCCATCCGGCGATGGGCTGCTTTGCTGCAAATGCTTGCTGTACAGCGCGTATGGCGGCGTCGCGCGCATTCTTTACTGTGGTGAAGACCTGTTGTTCGCGTTCAGAAGGCGCGCGGCCAACGACAGCGGTCCAGGTAATGTCATACCAGCAGGAGTTGGGGCGGTCCATGCGCGACCAGATATCAATTAGCAGGAAGTCCCCTTTCTCGATTCTGCGCGAGTGTTCTGCCGTGGGTTCGTAGTGGGAGTCCGAAGAGTTTTCATTTACGGAGACGTTCGGACCATTTTCCGTTACCATGCCCGCACGGGAGATGGCCTCCTGAAACCACACCTTCATCTCGTATTCTGTGATGCCGGAAGAAACGCGCTGGCCGATGCGGCGAAACCCTTCTGCGAGGATCTCATCGAGTGCGCGCTGCGCCTCATAGTGGCTGGCAATCTGTTCCGCAGTAAGCACAGCCTCAAACTGGCTCACCAGGTCGGCGGAACTGAGGATGGTTTTGCCGATTTCGCGCAGAAATTCAATCGTGCCGGCGTCTACCATCGAGAGATACATAATGGCGTTGCGCGGCGAGTACTGCATGGCGATGCGTTGATAGGGCCGAAGGATCCGCTCCAGACCAGATTGCAGCTCCTGCCATGAGGAGTAGGCGGTCTTGTTTCCGGGCAGAGTGTCCAGGCGGCCCTGTTCGATGCGGTGTACCAGCTTGTGCGGTTCACCCTGCGCGGGAACGACGTAATACCAGCGTCGTGTAACGTGCGCATGAGGGTCCAGCCCAAGGATGCGCTCTGCGATGGGATCGCGGTGGTGATGGTCGTAGAAAAGCCATGCATCGAGCTGCTGCTCACGGAGCGCGGACTGAATAGCGGAGAGGTCCATAAAGAAAGAGTGTACCGGAGGAGGAACTGCGCGTCATGGCCCGTGTTCTCCGGTAAAATCAGTGCGCAGGCAATACACGAGGAGCTTATGGACCTTTCAAGACGGGCATTATGCCAGGCCCTTCCATTGCTTTTGGGCCCTTTCGCATGGGCAGCTGACAACAACCAGCCGATTCCGTCTTTTGCCAAGCCATTCGATCAACTACCTGTACATGCCAATGGAGCCAATGCTTCGCGTCCAATCCTGAACGGCGTCACGCATGCGGGGGTGCATCTGGAAGTGCATGAAACCACTTTGGCGCCAGGAGCCATGCCGCATCCGCCGCATCACCACGTGCATGAAGAACTGTTTCTTATTTCAAAGGGAACAGTCGAGGTCACGATTCAAGGCAAAAGCACAACCATCGGTCCGGGATCGGCGGCCTTCATTCACTCCGGCGAAGAGCATGGCATTCGCAACACCGGCCAGGGACCGGCGCAGTATTTCGTAGTGGCGATCGGGGAGGAAAGCTGAGCAGGCTGGTCCAGACATCCTGACCGCTTCTTAATTGGTGGCCAGCATGCGCTTGAGTACGTCAGGTTCGACGTTTCCGCCGCTCATAATCGCAACGCAATTGCGAAAGGGCACCAGCCCTTCGGAATGAAAGAGGACAGCGGCCGTGGTAACGGCCCCGCTTGGCTCGGGTGTGAGGCGCGCCTGATAAAGCAGCGTCTGCATGGCGCAGGCAATCTCTTCCTCTTTTACCGTGATGATGTCATCTACGTAAGCACGGACGTGCTCGAAGTTCAGATCGCCCAGGCGCTGGGTGCGCAGTCCGTCGGCGATGGTGCGGGAAGTGAGCTCCGCCGGCCAGGTGACAAGCCTGCCGGTGCGAAAGCTCTCCTGTGCATCGGCAGCCAGGTCGGGTTCAACGCCGAGGACCCGGACGGAAGGCTTTAGGAGTTTGATGGCTGCTGCCACGCCGCTCAACAGCCCTCCTCCGCTTACGGGGGAGAGTACGAGGTCTACTTCGGGGAGGTCTTCGAGGATTTCCAGCCCGCAGGTGCCCTGTCCGGCGATGATGTCGCGGTCGTCATAGGGCGGCACCATCACGTATCCGAATTGCGCCTGCAGTTCTTCGGCCTTTTCTTTCCGCTCCAGGCTGGAGGGGCCGACCTCGACGATTTCCGCTCCCAGCGCGGCAGTTGCGCGCTTTTTGACCTCAGGAGCATTGGAGGGCATCACGATGACAGCCTTCCTACCGAGGGCGCGGGCGGCATAAGCAACTCCCTGAGCGTGATTGCCGCTGGAGTAGGTAATCACGCCGCGTTGGCGCTCGGCCTCCTTCAACTGCGAAATTTTGTTATAGGCGCCACGCAGTTTGAAGCTGCCAATGGGCTGCAGCCCTTCGGCTTTGATGAAGACATTCCCGGGCGGCCCGGAGATCTGCAAACGGACCAAAGGGGTATGGGAGGCCACGCCTTGAATCCGTTCCTGCGCTGCGCGGATTTCTTCCAGAGTCACCAGCATTGGCTAAATCTCCAGAATCACGGGCATAATCAGAGGCCGACGACTGGTGTTTTTCTGGATATAGCGTTTCAGGTCGATACGGATCTTCTCCTTGATGACGCCGTAGTCGGCCTTTTCTTCATCGCTGGAGTTTTCGAGTGTCTGGGTGATGACCTTGCGGGCGGCTTCCAGCAGTTCAGGGTCCGCGCCAACAAAGCCGCGGCTGACGATTTCCGGTTGCCGCTCGACCTTACCGCTGAGTTTGTTGATGGTCAGGATGGGCAGAACGATGCCGTCTTCGCTGAGGTGGCGGCGGTCGCGGATGACGAGGTCTTCGACGACATCGGCGGTCGAGCCTGAATCAATGCAGACGCGCCCAGCAGTGACCTTTCCGGTAATCCGTGCGTCATCGGGGCCGAGTTCGAGGATGTCGCCGTTTTCGATGACCAGGGCCAGGTCCACAACTCCCATATTCTGTGCCAGTTCGGCGTGCTTCTTCAGGTGGCGGTAGTCGCCATGCACCGGGATGAAGAATTTCGGGCGCAGCAGGTTAATCATCAGCCGCTGCTCTTCCTGGCTGGCATGTCCGCTGACATGGATCAGGCCGGAGGCGCCATCGTCATAAATCACATGCGCATCGCGGCGGCAGAGGTGATCAATGACGCGGAAGATGCTTTTCTCATTGCCTGGGATGACGCGCGAGCTGAGGACGACGGTGTCTCCTGGGTGGATGCGCGCATGTTTGTGGTTGTCTACGGCGGCGCGGCTCAAGGCGCTCATGGGTTCGCCCTGCGTCCCGCTGATGAGCACCATCACTTCTTCCGGAGCGTAGTCGGCGATCTGGCCAGGATTGATGATGACGCCGGGAGGCACATCAAGATATCCGAGGTCCTGCGCAATCTCGGCCGACTCGACCATCGAGCGGCCAACAATGGCCACTTTGCGGCCATGTTTGTGGGCCAGGTCCACGGCGATGCCGATACGGTAAATCGATGACGAGAAGCAACTGAAGAAGAGCTTCTTCTTTGTGCGTGAGAAGAGTTCGTCCAGGCGCGGTTTGACGGCCCATTCGCTGGGAGTATAGCCGGGGCGGTCCACGTTGGTCGAGTCCTGTAACAGGGCAAGCACACCGCGCTTTCCGTATTCGGCGAACTTGTGAAGGTCAAAGGCCTTGCCGTCCGGGGGAGAAAGATCAATCTTGAAATCGCCGGTGTGGACAATGATTCCGACAGGGGTCTCAATGGCCAGGGCCACGCAATCCACGAGACTATGGGTGACACGGATAGGGTCAATGACAAAGGGGCCAAGAGAGAACTTCGTGCCGGGGATGATCTCGATCAGCTCAGTCTGGTCCAGCAATTTATGTTCATCGAGCTTGCCCTCCACATAGGCCAAAGTGAACTCTGTGCCGTAGACCGGGACGTTGAGCTCCGAGAGGATCCAGGGCAGCCCCCCGATGTGGTCCTCGTGACCGTGAGTCAGGATGATGGCGCGCACCAACTCGCGGTTCTCGACAAGGTAAGTAATGTCGGGGACGACGATGTCCACACCGAGCAGTTCTGATTCAGGAAACATCAGCCCGGCATCCATCACGATGATGTCGTTCTGATAGCGGATGGCGAGACAGTTCATGCCGAACTCACCTAATCCGCCCAGAGGTATGATTTGAAGCTTTGCGTCAGCCATTCGCTTTCCGGGAATATCTGATGCTAACAGTTTGCCCGTCCTTATAAAAGCGGGCAGTAGGGGCTGGAGGGCGACGGCCCCTTGCTAGAATGGAAGAAGACAGACAAATGAAGTGTCCTTACTGCGGGTTTACGCAAGACCGGGTGGTGGACTCGCGAGAGAGCAAAGAGGCAGATTCGATCCGCCGCCGCCGCGAGTGTGAGCGCTGCAACAAGCGTTTTACCACGTATGAACGTATTGACGAAATCCCCTACATGGTAGTGAAAAAGGACGGCCGCCGGGAACGGTTTGAGCGGCAAAAAGTGCTCAGCGGGCTTCTGCACGCCTGCGAAAAGCGTCCGATTTCTGCCGGCAAGCTGGAGTCTCTGGTGGATGAAGCAGAGAGCTTTCTGATGGATTCTCCAGAGCGTGAAAGGACGACGGCTGAGATCGGGGAACTGCTGATGGACCGGCTCAAAACGCTGGACACAGTCGCTTATATCCGGTTTGCCAGCGTATACCGCGATTTTAAGGACGTGCGTGAGTTCAAGGAAGAACTGGAACAATTACTGAGCGGAAAAGAAGCAGGGAAGAAGGGAAAGCATAGTTGATGGCGGCCCGCGCCCGTGGGCGCTGTTGAGCCGATGCGCGGCCGCAGTTTGTTTGTATATTCCCGGTTTCCTGGCCAAACAGCGTCTGCATGGACGCACTGAGGATTATGACCAACACAAAAATACACAAAGTAACCCTGATTCCCGGTGATGGAATCGGCCCGGAAGTGACCGATGCGGTGGTCCGCATTCTGGAAGCGACGGGAGTGAAATTCGAGTGGGAACGCTTCGCTGCGGGAGCAGAAGCATTCGAGAAATACAAGGAATATATTCCGAAGGAACTCTACGAGTCCATTGAGCGCAACAAAATTGCGCTGAAAGGCCCGGTAACCACTCCGGTGGGCGGGGGCTTTGCTTCGATCAATGTGACCCTGCGCAAGAAGTTTGAGCTCTATGCGAACTTCCGGCCGATCAAGAACCTGCCTGGCCTGGAAACACGTTATCCGAATGTGGACTTGATCATCATTCGCGAAAATACAGAAGGCGAGTATGTGGGTCTGGAGCATGAAGTCGTGCCGGGCGTTGTCGAGTCACTGAAAGTAATCACCGAAAAAGGCTCAACGCGCATCGCGAAATTTGCATTTGAGTATGCGCGCAAACATGGGCGCAAGAAGATCCATGCCATCCACAAGGCCAACATCATGAAGATGTCTGACGGCCTGTTTCTGCGCTGTGCGCGCGAGGTGGGCAAGGGCTTTCCGGAAATCACCTACGGCGAGCATATTATTGACAACACCTGTATGCAGCTGGTCCTGAATCCGTACCAGTACGATGTGCTGCTACTTGAAAATCTTTACGGAGATATTGTCAGCGACCTTTGCGCGGCATTCGTTGGCGGACTGGGACTGGTCCCCGGGGCAAATCTGGGTGCAGAGGCGGCCATTTTTGAGGCCGTACACGGCTCAGCGCCGGACATTGCGGGGAAAGACATTGCCAATCCGACGGCGCTGTTGCAATCGGCCGTCCTGATGTTGCGGCACCTGGATGAGGAAGCTGCGGCTGACAGGGTACAGCGAGCGCTTGAGAAGGTCTATGCGGAAAAGAAGACCCTTACGCGCGATGTGGGCGGAACCTCCGGGACAAAGGCATTTGCGGACGCGGTCGTGAAGGCGGTCGAGGAGGCCGCTTAGACTTCAATCTTCGGGGTCTCCGTTCTGAGAGAAGCACATGGATGGACGGAGGCCCCAAAAGCGGATGAGATTTTCTGAAGGGGTGGATGGTGATCAGGAAACTGGCTCCTGCGATCGTGGTTTGCGGCTTACTGCTTGTTTTTACCGGATGCAAGAAGCCAACCGGTGGGGCCCATTCGGCCGTCCAGTACACGCAAATAGACTGGACCACGGCAGGCGCCATCTCGGGTACCGTCCATGTCTCCGGAAAGATGCCGGCCCCGGTGCAGATTGATATGGCGCAGGACCCGGTGTGTAGCCTTAGCCCGGCCAATTACAGCGAACAATATGTGGGGAAAGATGGCGGCCTACAGAATGTCTTTCTTTACATCAAAGACGGCCTGGGCAATCGAATCTATCCTGCTCCCTCGACCCCGGTAGTCATGGACCAGAAGGGATGCAGGTATACACCGCATGTCATTGGCGTCATGGTTGGCCAACCGGTCCGTTTTACGAACAGCGATCCCACGATGCACAACGTGCACATGCTGCCAAAAGTTGAAACCAACCAGGCCACGGACATTTCCCAGGGGCCGAATGGTGCGCCTGAAACGCGCGTTTTCCGGACCCCGGAGCTCATGATTCCGGTGCGCTGCAATAATCATCCGTGGATGGAGGCATTCATCAATGTCACGGACAACCCGTTTTACGCAATCAGCGGGCCTGATGGTCATTTTGAGATCAGAGGGCTGCCTCCGGGGACCTATACACTTGTTGCGGACCACGAGGTGCTGGGACAGAAGGCAGTCACTGTGACGATTGCAGCAAGACAAACTGTGCACCAAGACTTTACCTTTGCCGCCAGATAGCACGGTCTGTTTCATTTTGAGGTTACCTTTCCGGATACATCGGTCGAATTTCATGTCTCCACAGCTCAGCGCACGTTATAGTGGTGCTGGCGACTCTCACGACTCGGCTCGGGCGTGGCGAAAACAGGTCCTTATCAAAACGGTCCCGCGTTGGCAGAGCATCTGCCAGCTGAGGAGTTCCTGCGTCCCGAAGTGAAGGTCCGGACGCGTCTTCAGCGGCCCATTCCACGTGTGGATGAAGAGGACGCATCCGAGGAAGAGGCGTTTCTGCGTGCCCGTAAACGGGTCCCGGTTCGCAAGGGCTTCCTGCCTCCGTTTCTGACAAAAACCATACCGGGACGCGTGGCCCTTGGCTTTTTCGGCGTCATTCTTGTGGTGCTTTGTGTCATGCTTGTGATGGCCGTCCAGAATTTTCTCGACCATGATCCCCATTTCCGGATCGATTCTGCAGCGAACATTCAGATTGACGGCAACAGCCAGCTTACGCGTGCTGATCTGCTTTCAGTTTTTGGTGCGGACATTGGGCGCAACCTGTTTTTCGTGCCCTTGGCACAACGACGCAAAGAACTGGAGCAGGTCCCCTGGGTGGCCCATGCGACGGTCATGCGCATCCTTCCCAACCAGATTCGTGTTTCGATTGTGGAACGTGTACCGGTTGCCTTTGCGCGGGTGGGCAACCAGGTCAAGCTGGTAGATGCCGACGGCGTCCTGCTGGACATGAGTCCTGCTGCACTGGCGGCAAAACACTATTCGTTTCCGGTGGTCATCGGCATCCATCCGGAGGACCCGCTTTCGGTTCGGCGTCCACGCATGAAGCTCTATCAGAAGTTTATGGCTGACATCGATACGGGCGGTGAGAGGGTCTCCAGCCAGTTGAGTGAGATTGATCTCTCAGACCCGGAAGATGTTCAGGGGCTGGTGTCCGAGGGTGGTTCCGACATCTTGCTGCATTTTGGGCAGGACAACTTCCTGAATCGCTGGAACGAGTACAAGCAGCACCTGGGCGAATGGAAGCAGCAATATCCGAACCTTGCTTCCGTAGATCTGCGTTACGACGGTCAGGTGGTGCTCAAAATGTCAAAGGACGCGGCCATGGGCCAGGAGGCATCTGCTGAGCAGAACCAACAGCCAGTGCCGAAAGCCGGCAAGGCAAAAACAAAGGCCCCTGCACACCCCTACAGGAAGAGAGCATGAGCCAGAAGACGGAGAACCTGCTGACGGTGCTGGATGTGGGGAGCGCAAAGACCCGGGTGCTGGTGGCTGAGCTGTATGATGGCGCTCTGCGGTATCGTGCCCATGGGATTGCCGATTCCAAAGGGATGCGCAAAGGCGTGATTGCCGAATTGAAGCAAGCCGCCCGCAGCGTGAACGACGCGGCCATGATGGCTGAAGCCATGGCCCAGGCCACCATTGATCGTTGCGTGGTGGGCGTGGGGGGATGGCATGTGCGCGGTGTGAACAGCCGCGGAGGCATCAGCCTGGGCACGCGCATGCGCGAGATTACACGGGAAGATGTGCGCGCCGCTGTGGACCGTGCCCGTTCGGTTTCGCTGCCCAATGACCGGGAGATCCTGCATTTATTGCCCCAGGAATTCATTCTGGACGATCAGCCGGGCATCCATGACCCGGTAGGGATGATCGGGAACCGGCTGGAAGTCAACCTGCATATTGCAACGGCCTCGGCCAGCGCCCTGCAGAGCATTGTGACCTGCGCCAATAAAGCCGGGCTGGAAGTGACCGAGTCGGTTTTTGAAGCCATCGCTGCGGCAGAGGCCACCATTTCAGCCGATGAGCGGGAACTGGGAGTTTGCCTGATTGATATCGGCGCCGGGTCTACGGAACTGGTGGTTTTCTTTGAGGGATCGGTGGCGCATACGGCGGTGGTCCCGATTGGCGGAGACCACTTCACAAACGATCTGGCGGTTGGCCTCCATGTTTCGGTCGAAGAGGCAGAGTGGATCAAGTGCAACTATGGGCACGCTGTGGTCACGGCGGTGCCTTCGGGCAATGAAATTGAGCTGTATGGGATGCCCGGGCATGGTCCGCGTACGGTGCGGCAGCGCTTCGTGGCGGAGATCCTTGAGCCGCGGGCGCGCGAGCTCTTCCACTTATTGCGGGACAATCTGCGCCAGGGCGGCGTGCTGGAGGCCCTGGGGGCCGGCTGCGTGCTCACCGGAGGCGGCGCTCGTCTGCCCGGTCTGCTGGATACGGCCGAAAGCCTGCTGCGCACGCCTGCCCGCATTGGAACGCCGGTAGCGCTGTCGAGGATGCCGGAAGAGCTGGTGGACCCGGAGAACGCTGTTCTAACAGGAATGCTTTTGTATGCCCACCGCACCAGCGTGAGCCGTGCGGCGGAAGACCAGGGACTGCGCGCCAAACTGCGCGCCATTTTTGCAGGAAGTGTGTAGGAGCCAATGCCCATGAACCCTTCAGAAGAGATCCGTATTCATTACCATGAACAGGTCCCGCGCGGTGCCAAGATCAAGGTCATCGGCGTAGGCGGCGGCGGCGGAAATGCGGTGAACCGCATGATTGCGGCCCGTGTGGAAGGAGTGGAATTCATTGTCGCCAACACGGATGCGCAGGCTTTGCAGCTCTCCCATGCTCCTGTAAAGCTGCAGCTTGGTCTGAAACTGACCAGCGGCCTGGGAGCAGGGGCGAATCCAGATGTTGGTCGCCGCGCCGCCCTTGAGGATTCGGAAAAGATCATTGAGGCCCTGGAGGGCGCGGACATGGTTTTTGTTACCGCGGGACTGGGCGGCGGGACCGGCACCGGAGCTGCCCCGGTCATTGCCTCCCTGGCCAGTGAAATGGGCGCACTGACGGTGGCCGTGGTGACCCGTCCCTTTGGTTTTGAAGGCAAGCGCCGGATGCTTCAGGCGGAACGCGGCATGGAAGAGCTGCTTGAGTCCGTTGATACGATGATCGTCATCCCGAACGAAAAGCTGCTGGCTGTGGCAAAAGACGCGGGCTTTTTTGAGTCTTTCCGGATTGCCGATGATGTGCTGCGCCAGGGAGTGCAGGGGATCTCAGACATCATTACCATCCCCGGAATCATTAACCGGGATTTTGCTGATGTAAAGACCACGATGGCCGGGATGGGCTATGCGGTCATGGGCACCGCGGTACGCAGCGGTGCGAATCGTGCGCTGGAGGCGGCACAGGCGGCCATCTCTTCGCCATTGCTTGAGGCCGGTGCGATTGACGGGGCCAAGGGCATTCTGATCAACATCACCGGGTCAAGTTCGCTGAAGCTGAGTGAGGTCAATGAAGCTTCGACTCTTATCCAGAATGCGGCGCATGAGGATGCGAACATCATTTTTGGCGCGGTGCTGGATGAAAATATGGGGGACGAGGTAAAAATCACAGTGATTGCCACAGGGTTCCGGCAGGAGATGGCCGAACGCCGCGAACGGATGCTGAACGTAACGTTGCGCGAGCCGGTAGCGCCCCGTGTGCATGTTGAGACAGCCCAGCCGTCGGCCCCAAGATTTATGAGCGAAGAGGAAGAGGAGCCGGAGGTCCGCCAGTCTGTGGCCCCGGCCATCCCGCTGTCCTCTGTGGCGCCGGAAGCACCGGGCGTTGCTGAAACTGGAATAGAACAACGGTCCGAGCCCATTGCCGTTGCTGTGGCGGCACCGTCCAGCCCTAGAGAGGTATTTTTTGAACCGCGTGGCGAAGAGCAGGGGGATGAACTGGATATTCCTGCATTTATGCGTCGCGGGGGCTTGTAAAAGACTTTCAGAAAGGTATAGTGAAAATATCAGCCCGGCACATTCCCTATCTGAAAGTGATCCGAAAAGCGGAAGGCATCTTTTTGCTGCCGGGTGTGTCCAATTGAGTTGAGGCCCTGGTTGCATCCCAGAATGGGACCAGGGTGCCTTTGGAGGAACCGGCCTGCGCAACTGATGTCTTGTCATCAGAAGTACAGGGGCCTTTTACGGTAGGA
Source organism: Pseudacidobacterium ailaaui (assembly GCF_000688455.1). NCBI lineage: Bacteria > Pseudomonadati > Acidobacteriota > Terriglobia > Terriglobales > Acidobacteriaceae > Pseudacidobacterium > Pseudacidobacterium ailaaui. The sequence continues at coordinate 638,798 of NZ_JIAL01000001.1, read as the reverse complement.
TGCAATAAGCTGGCTTGGGGTGAATCGCGGAATGAGGCACAGGGTATCTTTCTTTTTGTTGGGGTTCATAGTGCTGCCAGTGTTTTTGTGGGCGGGAAGCACATCCACGACCCGCCACACCACGCGCCGCGCCCGTGTGGTTGAGTCCTCCCGGGCAAAACAGCGCATGGCGCGACTGCAACATACGCACCGCACTGCCCATCTTGAAAATGCTTCTGTGACCGTCCGCCGCGGACGCGTACGTCGCGCGAGTCTGCGGGTGCGGCACCGCTATTATGAACGTTTTACTGGCAACTCCTTTGCGGACATCGATGACCTGATCTCAGGGGATGTTACCGGTGGTGAAGACCCTATTGTGCGTCAGGCTGCTGTAGATGCGCTGGGGAACATGAATGGCACAGTGGTGGCCATCGATCCCAGTAATGGACGCATTCTGGCCATGGTGAACCAGAAGCTGGCGCTGTCAAGCGGGGCCGAGCCCTGTTCGACGATTAAACTTTCCGTTGCTCTGGCGGCCCTCGATGAGGGGATTATTACGAAAGACACTCCGGTGAATCTGGGTGGCCATTACAGCATGAATCTGACGCAGGCGCTGGCCCACTCCAACAATCTCTACTTTGAAACACTGGGTCGCCGCCTTGGCTTTGAACGGGTCCGCCATTATGCCAATGAGTTCGGCCTGGGAGAGTTGGCCGGATACAACATTCCCGGTGAACACCTCGGTGTTTATCCTGACGAGCCGATTCCTGACAGCGAAGGTGGCGTAGGGCGCATGTGCTCCTTCGGAGAAGGTGTCTCCATGACCCCGCTGCAACTGGGGGCCCTGGTGGCTGCGATCGCCAATGGGGGAACGTTGTATTACCTGCAGCATCCCACAACTCCTGAAGAAGTACTCAATTTTCAGCCGCGCATCAAACGCACGCTGGACATTTCGAAAATTCTTCCCGAGATCCAGGACGGAATGCAGGCCGCCGTCCAGTATGGGACCGCGCGCTCTCTGCGTGCCAACTTCAATCAGTTCCCGATTTTGGGCAAAACCGGCACCTGCTCCAACAACGGCACCCGCTATGGCTGGTTTGCTTCTTATGCGGACACGCAGTACGGACGCATTGTGACGGTCTTCTTTCTGGAAGGCGGCCGCCCGACCTTTGGCCCCAAGGCAGCGGAACTGACCGGGATTTTCTACCGCAACCTGTGGGACAAGAACTACTTCATCAGCAAGCCAGCTACCGAGACAGCATCGGTAAGGATGGCATCGACTGCGACACAGTAGGTGCGTGAGTATGATTCTGACAAAACGGTCTCCGCTTGGGAGGCCGTTTTCATTTCAGAGAGGATGGCCTGGGGATGAAAATCCTGACTGCGGATGAAATGCGTGCCTGTGATCGCGCCTCCACAGAGCTTTATGGTGTCTCCTCGCTGACTCTGATGGAAAACGCCGGGCAGGCCGTTGCGCGTTTTGTTCTGCGCGAGTTTCCGGATGCGCAGCGCATCGCTGTTCTTTGTGGCAGGGGAAACAATGGTGGAGATGGATTTGTAGCGGCCCGTGCTCTTGGTCAGGCCGGGCGGCAGGTGAAGGTGCTGCTCCTGGGCTATGCTGCGGAACTGAAAGGAGACGCAGCCGTCATGTTTGAGCGCATGGGAATGGTACCGGTGATTGCGCCTGATGAAGATTCACTTTCCTCCGGTCCGGTCTCTGCATTGTTGTCAGAAGCAGACCTGTTTCTGGACGCTGTGGTGGGAACAGGTTTTCAACCTCCCTTGCGCGGAGTGGCCGCTGCCCTGCGAGACCTTATTTGTGCGCGCCAAACACCGGTGGTTGCTGTGGACCTTCCTTCTGGATGGAACGCGGACGCGCGCGAATCCCAGGTGGAGGGTGCCTTCCGCGCGGATGCAGTGGTGACCTTTACTGCGCCCAAGCCCGCGCACGTCTTTGGAAATCTGACAAATAGTGCGCATAAGCCCATTGTGACTGCCCCCATTGGATCGCCCGAGGCGGCCATCCGGTCAGGGCTTGGACTTCAATGGACTGGAGCATCGAAGAAGATTACCGAAGCGCCACGTCCTGCGGACAGCAACAAGGGCAAGTACGGTCATGTTCTGGTTGTGGCGGGTTCCTATGGAAAATCAGGGGCAGCGGCCATGGCATCGTTGGCTGCACTGAGGACAGGTGCGGGGTTGGTCACCGCGGCCGTGCCTCAGCCCATCCTGGCCTCTGTTGCTCAGATTGCCCCTGAATTGATGACCATACCGCTTCAGGCGGGCCCGCAGGGGGAGATCCATAGCAGCAACCTTGAACCCGAGATCCTGCACAATCTGGTCCATAAAAAATCGGTACTGGCCATTGGACCAGGAATGGGTCAGCAGCCTGAGGCAGAAAAGTTTCTTCTGGGCCTGCTGGAAACGACAAATCTTCCCACTGTGCTAGATGCCGATGCGCTGAATCTTATATCCAGGCATCGCGACAGGCTTTATGGCGGCAATCGTCTGCTGGTCCTGACTCCGCATCCGGGGGAAATGGCGCGCCTTTGCGAATGTAGCACAGGAGAGGTACAGGCCAACCGCGATCAGTTGGCGCGAGACTTTGCCATGAAATATCGGGTCATTCTGGTACTCAAAGGCTGGCGCACTCTGGTGGCCCATCCTGATGGAAGCATTGCCGTCAATACGACGGGGAATCCGGGCATGGCCAAAGGCGGCAGCGGCGACATTCTTACCGGCATGGTGGCGGCCATGCTGGCGCAGTACCCGCAGTCCCCGACAGAGGCCGTCAATGCGGCTGTTTACCTGCATGGCCTTGCTGCCGACTTTGCCGTCCGCGAGCAGGACGAGCACACGTTGCTGGCCACCGACACGATCGCCCACCTTTCCCGTGCTTTTCGCTTTCGCGCAGAAGACGAAGGCGGTTATCTTTGGATACAAGGATTGCCGCGATGAGCCAGGCGACAGGAACCACCGTCCACGAATTTGAAACCAACAGCGCTGCGGATACGATTCGCGTTGGCCGCGAAATTGTAAAGCTGCTGGCGCCACCAAAATTTCTTATCCTGAAGGGTGACCTGGGGGCAGGCAAGACCACGCTGGTTAAGGGAATTGCTGAGGCACTGGATGCGGCCGATCCGGATGAGGTCACCAGTCCGACCTTTACGCTGATCCATGAGTACGAGGGAGTACGGCATGAGAATGGCAAGGATGAGCCTGTCATGCTGTATCACCTGGATCTTTACCGTATCGAACAGGAGCGCCAGCTTGACAGTCTGGGTCTGGACGAGATCGCAACCCCTGACAGCCTGGTCCTTATCGAGTGGGGCGATAAGTTTGCCTCAGTTGCGAAGCGGGCCAATGGTGAAATCGTCATGACGTCTACGGGGGGCGATTCGCGCAAAATCACAGTGACCCTAAGGGGATAACAACAGTCTGCTTTAGTGGGCAAGCCCAGACCATGGGTGGTAAGGATGCTACCAGCAGCGAAAGCATTGTTGGTAAGACCAAAGCCCTGGGGCGGGGGCCACTACGAGTTGAAATTCAGCGAACTCGGAAAGTTTATGGAACTTTCCTCTCCACAGCCTGCGTAATGCAAGAGGAGGGAGTTGGGATGGTTCCATTTTTGCTGTGGTGCCTACTATTTTTCTGCTGTTGGCCATTGGCGCTGCTGGCATTGCTGATTTACCCATTTGTCTGGCTGGTGTTATTGCCATTTCGACTGGCGGGTATTGCAGTGCATGGCATACTCGATCTGGTTGCAGCCATTGTTTTTCTTCCGGGAAGATTGCTTCGCGCCATCTGAATTCCTGCTATGACCAGAAAAGACAGTAAGGTCCCGGTTCTTTGTTTAAATAAAAGGGGTTGAATGTCAGGCAACTGTGGCAACGTGCCTGGAACATAACGAAATTTTAAAATCTTAGATATCCATGACGGAGTTTCTGCCATCTCACTACCAAACATTCTGGAGGGATGGCTGTCATGGTGACAATTCTGCTTATCATCTTAATTCTGATGCTGATTGGAGCTTTTCCTGCGTGGCCTTATAGCCGCAGTTGGGGATATTATCCGAGTGGCGGGGTCGGACTGATCCTTCTCATCGTGATTATTTTGTTGCTGCTCCGCGTTATCTAGCTCTTGGCAAAGCACATGCATAAAGGGCGCCCTAAAGGGCACGCCTGCATCCTGTGAAATGCAATCTTGTTCTATGCAACTCTTCACCCGCGCAAAAATTCACGTAATCCCATCCCTCAATCAAGTGAGCTGGTAAGTTACCGAATAATTTGACCAAGGCAATATGAGTAACGAGAAGTAAGCAGAATATAAGTAACCACATAAAACTACGGTTACTTGTCCATTCAAGTTATTACGATATTATTAGCTGCGCGCCAGGCTGTGGGCTGATCTCTTCGGCAGATCCAGCTCATAAGAGCGTAGCCCCACCCACTGCAGCATGTACAAATATACAAAGCGGGGAATATTCAAAAGATAGCGGCGCCATAGCCTCCTGGGCTCTTGACACAGGCGGTGAAACCACTGTAGACCGCAACGCTTTGCCCATTCCGGAGAGTCTTTCAGCAGACCGCTGTTGATATCAAAGGCAGCACCGACACCAATCATGAGCTTGACGGGAAGCCTGTCGATATATTTCGCCATAAATCGTTCTTGCTTTGGTGTGCTAATGCCGCACCACAGTACATCAGCGCCAGATTCCTGGAGCATTCGGAATAGTTCGGCCTCTTCCTCGGCATTTAAGGGACGGAAGGGCGGGGTGTAAGTCCCAACAATTTGCAATCCCGGAAACCGTTCGGTGAGGGTCTTCTTTAAAAGCTCAGCGACACCTGGTTTGCCTCCATATAGAAAGTGCTTCGAGCCATTCTTTGCGGCCGCTGCGCATACTTCCATCATGAAATTAGGGCCGGCCACCTGTTTCATGTTTTTGTGGCCCATCAGGTGTCCTATCCAGACAGTCGGGATCCCGTCCGGTGTGGTTATCAGTGAGTTGTTCTGGATTTGCCGGAATTCGGGGTCTGTTTGCGCTTCCATGATCCCGTGCATGCCTGTAACGCAGATATAGCCTTTTTTCCCTGAGTGCAAAAATGAATTTACTGTTTCCACCGCAGTGGAGACGTCTAATACGCTGACTCCGACGCCGAGGATATTTACTCTGTCATTTAGCGTTGCACTCATCACTTTGTACCTTCTCGTTATTTGTGATTTAGGGAAAAATCCTAGCCGACTTAGATCTTTGTCTGCCTGGCAGAAGTTGTATGCAATTGTGGTCGCCTGGGGAAGGCGCGTCAAATTCTAAGAAACCACTCATCCTTGAACTCACACTTGTATGCGGCCCAAAAGCAGCAAATACAGCGTGGAATGACATTAACATCCTATTAATATTGGTTCAATGGACGGAATGTACTAAAGCTGGACAGGTCTTAATATGAGATAAAGTTACTAATGGTGACAGGTATAGCTTTCTTATTGACATATACAACATATTGCTTAGACTTAACGCATAACAAATGTAAGTTGCGTAAATCATATTCATCTTACTGAGATAGGCAAATCAATACGGACAAGGCGCATCGAAAAAGTATTCAGTTTTCATTCTGGCCACACTGAGTCCGTTCATGCCAGGCATGCGGCCTAAAAATCAATCCTAAGGGAGCTACCATTCATGCTGATTCCACTTACCCCGGGACACGATCATTCCAATGGGGTGCAAATCGCATTTGTTCCTTCAGATCGAGTTATGGATAACAGGATCTCGTCTGATAAGGAGGGTTCTCTCAAGGACATCTGGCTGGTTTTGCGGAAGCGCAAATGGTGGATTTTTTCGTTTTGCCTCGGTGGTATCGCGCTTGCCGTTCTGGCCTGTATCGTGTTGACCAATCAGTACAGCAGTACGGCCACCGTCCAGGTGGGAAAAGACGAGACGGTCGAGGTCCAACTTAGTTCCAATGCCGGGCCTTCTCTGAGTGAGAGCGATGTGAAAACAGATATTGCTACTCATATGGCGGTGTTACAGAGCGACAGCACGGCCCTGGCTGTGATTGATAAGTTGCACCTTGAAAGTTATAAGCCTTTTGCCTTTAAGCCGACGCTGCTGGGCTGGATTACTGGTAGCAATCGCCGCATTGAAAATGAATTGAATCAGCATTTGCCCTTAAGTGAGTCGCCAGCGAGGCGAGAGCGATTGCTGGCAATCTTTGCTAAGAAGCTTACAGTCAAGAACCCTCCAGATACGCGACTTATAACGGTGACCTTTCTGAATCCGAATCCGCAGCTTGCGGCCAGAATTGCCAATGCTTTGGTGGATGAATATGTAAAGTTTGAATCTGAATCCCGCTCTTCTCGGGAGGCCACGCAATGGCTGGAAACGCAATTGCAGGAATTAAAGCAGAAAATGGATGATTCTCAGCAGGCGCTTTCCGATTATGAGCGCGAGACTGGTTTGAACAGCCTTCTGCTCAACTCAATCGGAGCCTCAGGTGGTGCGGGAGCAGTCACACATATTCCGGTGCTGGATAAGCTGGATGCTCTGAACCAGGAGCTGACTCAGGCAGAAGCCAACCGGGTAGCAAAGGAAGCGATTTATCATCTGACGCAAACGAAAGATTCAAACATTGTGGCAGACCTGGCGTCGAGCTCCCTGCCGCAGATTGCTACGTCTTCAGCAATCACACAAGGGAATGGCCTGGAGCTATTGCAGAACCTCCGTCAGCAGAAGGCCCAATTGGAACTAGCGTATTCCGATGCCAGCACGAAATATGGGGCGCGGAATCCTCGAATTCTGGAATTACAGAGCCAGCTTGCAAATGTAAATAAGCAGATTGCAGATGAGCTTGAGCAGATCAATCTGCGTGCAAGGAATGACTATGCTCTCGCATTAAAGAACGAAGAGGGTCTGCGTGCAGCCTTTGCTGCCCAACAAGCTGCGGCCAGCAAGCTGAATGAGAGCACGGTAAAGCTGCAAATGCTTGCGCAGCAGGCTTCGTCCAGCCGTCAGTTATATGAGGCGCTCTATGGACAACTACAGGAAGCCAACGTGCAGGCGGGACTGCGCGCAACCAACATTAAAATTGCAGATTCTGCGCGGCCTTCGGCGACCCCGGCGCGTCCTAATCCTCCGTTATATGTTGCGATTGGTCTTGCTGCGGGAATGTTATTTGGTGTGTCCACTGCATTCTTGCGTGAGCACATGGATGAAACCGTCAGGACTCACCTGCAATTGCAACCATTGACGAGATTGCCCGTTCTCGCCAGCGTTCCCCGGGTCCACGACAGTTTGCCTGAGCAGAAAAGTGAACGCGGGTTTCTGCCTAAGAGGATCGGAAAGACCAGCCCGCTCCTGGCGAAGCCAAAGTCTGCGTTGGCAGAATCTTACCGGACTTTGCGTACTTCCATTGCACTTGCAGCCGCAGGGCGGCCTTTGCATACGCTGCTGGTGACCAGCCCTCTGGCGGGAGAAGGGAAAACATCGGTTTCCTATAATGTTGCCATTGCGTTTGCGTGTGCCGGCAAAAAGGTGCTTTTGGTAGATGCTGACCTGCGTCACCCACAGCTTCACGAATATTTCAACTGCAGTCAGTCTCCTGGGTTGAGTGAGGTGCTGGCTGATGATAAGCCAAGTGCGGCGTTGATCCAGCCCCATCCTACAGTGCGCAATTTGTTTCTTCTTCCAGCGGGAGAAGCCTCTGCGGCAACGAGTGAGCTGCTTGGTTCAGCAAAGTTGGATGATCTGTTGAGTGTACTGAAGCAGTCCTATGGCCTCATCATCATCGACAGTGCACCGGTACTGCTGACCGCCGATGCTGTGGCTCTGGCGGCCAAAGTAGATGCCACCCTTGGAGTGGTCAGGGCGGGCGTCACGAACAAGGTGGCCGTAGAGCGGGCTGCTTCCGTTCTGGAACGCGCAAGCAGCCGTGCGATGGGTTTTGTTCTGAATGGAGTCAATACTGATTCAGTGGAGTACTACACAGCCTATGGCCATAATGGCGGAGGGAAGTACTATGAGGAAAATTAAGATCCACAAGATGGCGCGGCTTTGGTTGAGGATTTGTCTTTACACGGCCTCGTGTGGTGCTATGCTGGCCCAGCAGGCTGCCCCGGTTGGAGCGGTCAATGCTTCTTCCTCGTTGCCTCTTACCGGCAGTCAGCAGGCGCATCCCACTGAAAACTCCAATAGTGTTTTGACTGCAGTGCCAGATGATTTTTCCACTCTGCGCCTGGCGCCGGGGTTCTTTCTGCACGTTTCTGTTTATGACGAACCAGAATTTGATACGCACACACGGGTCGATGAAAAGGGCGACATCAGTCTTCCGCTTTTAGGGAGCATTCATGTTGGCGGAAAGACCATTCCGGAGGCACAGTCGGAGATCCAGGAAAAGTTTCGGAGCTCGCAGATTTTAAAAGATCCGCAAGTGACCCTCAACGTAGAGCAATATGTATCTTCTAGTGTTACAGTGCTGGGCGAGGTGCAATCTCCGGGGCGGATCCAGTTATTGGCACCACACAACCTGCTGGACGTCATCGGAATGGCAGGAGGTGAGACCAATCTGGCAGGGGACACGATCCAGGTGGAGAGCCATTCAGAAAATGGAACGACCGTGCGCACCTATCATTATTCACGAGGACAGAACGAGAATGAAGCGCGGAATGTGATGGTCTCTCCCGGAGACGTAATCAGGGTCCAGCGGGCTGGTATTGTCTATGTCCTTGGCGCGGTCAATCGTCCGGGAGGGTACGTTATGCAGGAGGACGGTTCACTGAATGTGGCCCAGGCGATTTCCCTTGCCATGGGGACCACCATGCAAGCCAGGATTGGCGGCATCCGAGTTGTACGTCACGATCCAAGCGGAAATCTTTCTGAAATACCCATAGATTACAAAGACATTGTGAGTGGAAAGCAAAAGCCAATTCAATTAGAGGCGGAAGACATCGTCTATGTGCCGGTAAGTAAGCTAAAGTCTGTGTTCACGGCGGGCTCCGGCATTATCGGACAAACAGGTGCGGCCACCATCTATGCGGTGAAGTAGAGGCCGAATGGAATCCTATTTAAGTACAGAAGCGTCGGTGTCTATTTACCCCTGGAAACTGGATGCCTGGCGCTACGCTTTCCGGACAACTGGAATCCCAGGGCTCGCTTTGCTTTGCCTGCTTTTGGGGACCATGATCCAGTATGCGGACCCTTCCAGCGCCGGACCCGCACACACAAGCACCACGATGCTGGTCCTGGTGCGTGGGCCTTTGTGCGTGGCCGCCTTTCTGCTCCTTCTTTTTCAGCCTCGTGCCCCGCGTCTTCACTTACGGGATGCGCGTGTTGTCTTCCTTTTGTTCGCCGCTTTTTATCTGGTTTCCACTTTGTGGTCCACGGAGCATAAAGGGACATTAGGCAAAGGTCTGGAGATATGCCTGGCCGGAGTTGTGTTCTGGGAGACCAGCCGGGAAGAGAATGCTTTGCAGCGTGTCAATGCTCTTCGCCAGATCATCCTTTTAGTCATTTCTCTTGTCGCTGTTGTTACAGTGTGCGGATATCTGGTCCACATCCATGCATTTATCCAAAACCGTCCGGGGATCTTTACGCGCACTACGGCCCAGGCGCCGTTCCTCTCTGGAAATGGGCTGGGATATGTATCGAGCGCCCTTTTCCTGGTTGTGTTTGCGGAATGGCAGGCCAACCGGCTTGCCCGCGGCACGGCGTTCTGCCAGATGGCATATGCGATGTTCCTTTTTGCCTTTGCTGCCAGCCGTACCTCCTTTGCGATTCTTATCCTCAGCGTCATCTTTGTAGTTGCTCGTAAATCAGGAACGCTTGGAGCAGTTCTCACTGCAATTCTGTTTGCACTTGGGTTGGCATTTCAGGACCAGATCATGGTTGCATTGCAGGGGAAAGAGGCAACCAGCGATTTTACGACGTTGAGCGGAAGGACTGTGATGTGGACTGCTGCCATCCGGCAGTGGCAGCAGCATCCGGTCCTGGGTGCAGGCGGAGGAGTTGGAGGAAAAGAGACACTCAAGCATATAGGCGACATTTACCTTCAAACGGCAAGCTCTTTGCACAATGGTTTTATGGAGCTGCTGACTGGTCTTGGTGCGATCGGCTTCGGGCTGGGAATTTATCTGCTGATCCTTGCTACCTTACTTACGTGGCAGGCATGGCGGGACCATCCCGAATATGCCGGTATCTATGTGCTCATTATCCATGTATGGATGACGACGGTGATGTCTACTGGCGTGTTGGGCTGGATGGGTTACGAGATGGCTTTTTTCCTGTGCATTCTTACGAATGTTGATCTCGTCCGGCGCCAGTCGGTCCGTACATATTATCCAGTGTTCAGCGTCACTCAGTTATCAGAGCAGGCTGGCTTTGCGAAATAGAGCTTCCTCAGAAAGCGCCCAGGTAGCTGGCAAAAAATCAATGGCATATGGCATTTTCAAATTGTTCCAGCGCAGACGCTACCAGACGGTTGCAGACCAGTTCATTGTGAGCGGTTCCAATTTTGCGACCGGAATTATTCTGGTGCGCGGTCTGGGGCTGGAACAATTTGGTGTATTCACGGTTGCTTATGCCTTGTTGCTTCTGGCCAACAGTATTCAGTTGAGTTTTATCGCTTCTCCCATGATTACCTGGGCGGGGCTGTTTCCAGAAGAAGACGAGCGGACCAGCTATTTACGTGGAATGTATGGCGTACAACTCTGGTTCTGTGTTTTTGCGTCGATCGCGATTGCTCTGGTTGCCATCATTTTTCTTGCCGCGCACCGGGGTTTCGGGACATTTGAAGAATTGCCCGCCTTTCTGTTCTGTGTCGTGGCCTATCTTATGCAGGACTGGCTGCGCCGGTACTACTTTGCGAAAAATCAATCGCTTCACTCTGTATGGAATGATGCCATCAGTTATCTGGGCCAAACGGTCATCCTCCTGTGGTTGATGCATACCCATGAATTGACTGTGAGATCGGCCTTCTGGACAATTGCGACGACCTCTGCTCTGGCCTTTGCAGTGGGAGCGGCCATGGAAAGGCTGGGCTGTTCAGCGAAGGAGCGCAGAAGCGCGTGGCAGCGTTCCCGGGGCATGTCTCGCGATCTTGCCATTGCCAACCAGTTGCAATGGTTTGTCTATCAGGGGGCCATGTTAATTGGCGCCAGTGTCCTCGGATCAGAAGCAGCAGGAAGCATCCGGGCGACCCAGAATGTCGTGGGTCCGGTCAATGTTGCCTATCAGGCGATGGAAAATATCGTTCCCTTAAAAGCCAGTGAAGAGATGCGTAAGGGCGGAGTGGCAGGCGCGGCCCGCTTTTTACTGCAATTTGGAATCAAAGGCTTTGTCGTGCTTACGTTTGCTTTTCTTGCGATTGGGCTTTTCTCCAAGGATTTTCTGCGCTTCTTTTATGGGAGGAAAGTGGCTGTTTACAGCGGAATTCTGGACTTACAGCTCCTTTATTTTCTCTTGTACTGGCCTTTGCGCCAATATAGTTATTTATTTCGGGCGACAGGAGAGACGTCAGCAATTTTCAGATCGTCGCTCGCAGCTGCTGCTTCCAGCCTTGTTCTGGTGTGGCCGTGTATTCACTTCTTTCATGCTATGGGAATCATGATTGCTGCTGTTTGTGGTCAATTCGCGAATTTACTGTGGTTTGTTTATGAGTGGCATCGGACCAAGGCCAGAAAACTTTCCATGGTAGAAATGGAGATTGTTTAAAGGAACGGAGGAGCGGTCATGTCTTCTGGATCGTGCGATAAAAGGAATAGAGGGTGCGAACATTTTCATCCCATGTAAACCGGCCTGCACGTTCCCGGCAATGGGCAACGAGAGAGTTCCGCAAGCCAGAGTCTGTGGCCAGTCGGACCATTGCCGAGGCAAGCGCTTTCTGAACAAGAGAATCATCCTGCCCTGCTGTTTGAATCACAATGCCGCAGGTGTCATCCACAAATGTTCCCGGGCCACCCAGATCAAGGCAGATGACCGGGAGTGATGCAGCCAGAGATTCAAGCACAACAAGGCCGCCTGAATCATGAAGGCTGGGAAAGACGAAAGCAATGTTGTCGGCATATTCGCGCGCAATGTTTTCATGGGGCTGCCATGGCAGCCAGTCAATCAACGAAGAAATTCCGTATTGACTGGCGATGTTTTTCAGCCATGCTGAATCCTCACCTTCACCGATGATGCGCAGGCGTGCATCAGGGACCTGGCGTAAAACGTCAGGAAACGCGCGAAGGGCCAGGTGAATTCCTTTCCAGTAAAGCAGGCGGCCGATGAACAGGAAGCTTTTTCTGGAAGGTTGCGATGGCAGAGTCGATTCTTGCACGGTGATCCCGATGGCGGGCAAAATAATGCATTTGTGGTGATAGCGTCTGGGAACATGCTGACGAGTTTCCTGGGTAGTGCAGGCAATCAGCACAGCGCGCGAAAAGGTCAGATGCATCAAAGGATCGATGCGGGCCCAGAAAATGGCGAGATCTCGCAGCCGTTCGAGAATGCGGCCTTTTCGGCTGAGACCTGTTCGGAGCGGTAGCGGGGAGGTTTCCCCTCCACCCACTGGACCAAGAATGAAGGGAATACCGAGCCATCCCATAAAAGATGGCTGACGGAAAGTTACAAATGTTATGTGGTGAACTAAGTCAAACTTATAAATTCGATGCATCTTGCGCGCATAAAAATATGCACCTAACTGCCATAACAAATAGTAAACAAATAGGCCGACTGGCAAGCGTTTCCAGCGTCTGCACCAGGAGGGAAGATCATAATACAGAGGAGTGACAGGGATGTTCTGTCTTTCTCGTTCTGCTTCAATTGCGGTTGCATTATTTCTGCGGGTAAGCAAAAAGACAGCATGACCTTCGCGGCAGAGAGAAAGCATCCAGTTCCAACCTACGGCAGGTTCTGAACCTTTGTTCGGTTCACAGGCATAGGCGGAAAGCAAAATTTTCATGTGAAGCGAAAGGCCCCCAATCGCAGCGATGGTCTTAAAAAAATGTATCATTTCTGCTGCTTCAGGCAGACAGTTGCAGCGTGAAAGGTGGAGGTAGGAGTTTGTTGGAGATCCCGGAAAAATCGGCCAGCACAAGCAACGGTCATGTTGTCCGTTCATTCGTAGCTCGCCTGCTGCTGAATAAACTTGCAGAGCAAAGTCAGGGCTATTGCATACTGACCGGATATGAGGGCCTGCCGGATGATTTTGATTCCGATATTGACTTCATGGTTGGTGAAGAGGATTTCCGGCGCGTACCAGAATGGATCGCCTCCATTGCACAGGAATCGAATACTACGCTGTTCCAGGTCATTCCGCACGAAGTATCCGCGCGTGCTTTTCGCTTGGCGATGCTGCATGAATCAGAACTGACCCTCATCCAGCCAGATTCCTGTTTTGACTATCGTCACTTTGGAAGGCTTTGGTTCAGGGCTGAAGAGGTCCTGCGCGATCGCAGAATGCATGACAGGGGCTTCTGGATTCCCAGCGCCCGCCATGAGTTTGTCTACTATCTCATCAAGCGGCTGAACAAACAAGACTTCAGGCAAGAGCACGGCGCGCGCCTGTCCCGGCTCTATGCAGAAGACCCTGAGAATTGCACTGCTTTGCTGCGCCGATTCTGGACGATGCCAACAGTAGAAGGCATTGCGAAGATGGCCCAATCCGGTGACTGGCAGCCACTGATGACAAATCTGCTGATGTATCGGCAGGAGATGCTACGTCATTCATCCGGAAGCGTAGGAGAAAAGGCGATCACACGATGGAAAAACGTGCAGCATGATATGGAGCGTATCTTATTTCCGACGGGAGGATGGATTGCCTTCATTGGACCAGATGGATGCGGAAAGTCTTCTGTGATTGAAGCGATCGTCCGCGAATTTGCTCCTGCGTTTCAGAAGATCGAACGGTTCCATTTGCGGCCGGGATTATTTCCCGGACATACGAAACCGGGGTCTGCCGTGACAGATCCCCATGGCAAGCCGGCGCGAAGTTTGTTGATGTCCGTTGCCAAGATGGCGTATCTGGCAAGTGATTACTGGCTGGGATGGATCCTGAGGGTGCGACCAGCCATGATGCGAACACGGCTGGTTGTATTTGACCGGTACTTTTATGACATTTTGGTTGATCCCAAGCGAGTAAGGTATGGCGGCCCGAAGTGGTTCTTGTCCTTACTGCTTAAGGTCCTGCCCGAGCCAGAACTGGTGGTCCTATTGGATGCTCCTCCGGAAGTGCTCTGGTCGCGTAAGCAGGAAGTCCCTTTTGAAGAGGTGGTCCGGCAGCAAGAGTCTTATCGTGCGTTTTCCAAAACCTGCAACCGAGTTGTTGTTGTTGATGCGGCCCAACCGCTTCGCACTGTAGTGCAGCAAACAGCACAGGCATTGCTCACACATTTTTCTCGCCGGACTTATGCACGACTGAACCTAGGCAAAGAGGAAAACAGGTGAGAGGGCCTTTGCATCAGGAGACGCTTATTGCAGATTTGCCGGCCCACAAGCAGGTTTGGCAGGCCACAGTGCAAAGGATCTTTCTGTTTCCCGACCAAGAGCCAGGACCCATACATCCTGAAAAAGAGTTTCTGGTGATTTTCCAGGGAAAAGATCCGCGCTGGATTGTTCCCAACCGCAGCCGTGCGGCCCTTCCTGTGTTTCAAAGCTGGAGACCGTATGGTACAAAAACGAGGGTCCAATGGGCAGGAGTGGTTGCCGCATGTAGATGGAATGCGCTGGTATTGCTGCCTGGTATCAAAAAGACCAGGGCGCAGTGTAACCTTGCGTATTGGGCTGAGCACATACAAAACGTCCATTCCGGTTGGGACATTCTGGGACACATCGGAAATCCCTCCCCGACGCAAAAGGCCATCCTGTTCTTTCTTGACCGGCATTCCATTCCGGCCGTGGCGAAAATTCCTTTGACGGAAGCAGCAGCAACAGCAATTTTGAATGAGGCTGCCGTTCTGCGGAGAATGCGGAAGAAACACATTGTCCCTGAAGTGGTTTTCGAAGATCCAGAGCGCGGTATCGCGGCGCAATCCTGGATGGCGGGCCAGCCAGCAGCACGCCGCTTTGGCGAGGAGCACTTGGATTTTCTCTTGCGGCTCTCCTGCGAAGGCCACAGCGCTCGATTATCTATGTATCGTGATGGCATGATCGCTTTGCTGCAAAAGCTTCCATGGCAAAAGCTGGAATGGCAGCAGATTGAAGCGGCCGTTTCGTTACTGGACAATGAAGAGGACCTGCCTGCTTTTACTGAGCACCGCGATTTTGCTCCTTGGAACATACGGCGCCTTTCAGACGGCAGCATTACGCTCATCGACTGGGAATGGGCCATCGAACAGGGCCTGCCCTGGCTGGATGTTTGTCGGTACTTCTACATTCAGGACTATCTGTTTCAAGAATCAAAGAATGTTTGGGAGCTGCTGAAGTCCCATCCTCTGCTTCGCAAATATGCGTCCGGATGCGGCTTGTCTGCCCGGGCAATTCGGGGTCTCACCGCATATTATTTGCTGCGCAGCCTGCATGAGGACGTGAACAGCGGAGAGAAAGAGCGAGCGCAATATATCTTCAGGCAGGTGCAATCTTTGTTGCAGCAGAAATAAAAATTGGCCGCAGTCATTGCTGGCTGCGGCGCAAAAAAGTTATGGTTTCGGATTGTGATCAAGCTAGGAAGCGGGTCTGACGTTTACCATCAATGTAATCGAATGAACACGGCTGCCGCTGACGGCAAAGATCGTAACGGGTACTGTTTGCGCCGTGGCAGAAGAGGATGCTTTCAGCGTAAGAACAGAATTTCCGCTGGTTAAGGTTGAGGGGCTGAAAGAGGCGCTTACTCCCGAAGGCAGCCCGTAGATAGAAAGCTGTACCGATCCATAGTTGTAAGACCGAATCTGCAGTGGAATCGAGACAGATCCATTCGACATCGTGTAAGAAGAAACATAAGAGGCAGCATTATGCGCCTGGATGTGGAAGTCAGTGTAGCCAGGGGTGGGGAGACCGCATCCGCGGGCATAAATCGAGGACAAAGCCCAGTCAGAGTTGTAGTCCTGCCCCGTCGTGGACTTCCAGCCGCTAAAATTGACGTGCTTACCCAGGGGAACAATATAAGTTGTCGAAAGCTGTCCGTTATACCAATAGTTATTGTTGGATTGCAGGCTGTCTGCAAACTTTGACCAATCGCTACCGCTCAAGTAGGTATTAAAAACGTATTGGTTAGAATTTGCTGCCGTGATTACGTTGTTTTCCAGTATCGTATTTGTCGTAAAGGTAGTTTCTGTCTGGCCGGTTTGGAAGTTTGTAAAGACGCGGCCTCCAGCTTTTCCGGCAAGAAAGAAGTTTCCGTTCTGGAAGCTGTTCCCGCCGTTGTTGTAAAAAACGTTTCCTGTCATGGTGAGATCAGCAGTATTAATCAGGTGTAGGCCCATTCCTCCCGAGCAAAGACTCGTGTTCTGAACTGTAATGGGTCCCTGATTGGCTTCCAGTTGCAGATTGGCTACGGTGTTTCCCACCAGCTGGCTATTGGCTACAGTGATGGTTGCATTATCAGTATCAAACCACAGACCCTGGGCTGCGTTGTTGTAGGAGCGTTGTGCATTTACCGTGACGCTGCGAGCATGCATGATCTTGGTGCCCCCTTGGCCAAAATCATAGAGACCTACCATCTCACCGCGCCAGTTATTATAGTCGGTTTCGTTATTTTGATAGAGAGCATTTTGCACATTGTAGGCGGCCAGACCGACCCCGCCGTTATAGCTTGCGGTGGAGTTCTGGATGGTGTAGTGATTGCTGTTGCTGAGGCCCAGGCCGCCCCAGTTGTTCCAGTTCACCTGTACGTCATCGAACAATATGTTGGAACTGCCGAAGACGTTGGCCCCATTCTGGTTCATGCAAGAAGCAGCATGTTGAAGGACCAGGCCGCGAAAGACAAGGTTCTTTCCGTTGTCTACTTCGAGGGTCTCTCTGCGGTTGGAGACCTCGACTGTAGCCGTATTCATATCGGTGCCGGAAGGCGGCCAGAGGTCTAGTTCCTGATAAGTGCTGTTGACAAAGAATGTACCGGGTCGCATCTGAGAGATCGAGGCGACCTGTGTCATCGGCTGGCCATTGACAAACACCATCTCATTGTTGAGAACGATGCCGGGCATTCCTGAATACCATCCTGAAGGCAGAGGGCACCCACCCACGGAGTCCTTCCAGGAATACGCATAAACATTTGTATTTTTCTTGTACCAATTCGTTAGCAAATCGGCCCCGTCAATAATTGCGGTGCCCTGGGTCGTGGCCTGTATGGTAATCGGGGCGCTGGTTTGATTGTATGGGCTGATCTTTACGAACTCGCGATATACGCCTGCGTCAATCAAGACTTTCGTCCCGATCCCGGCCCGATTATTGGCGAGCGCTTTTTGTACGGCAGCACTGATGGTTTTGAATGGTTGTGTGGGCGAACCAGGATTGGAATCAGAGCCTGTAGTTCCGTTTACGTGAAGATAGATGGTCTGGTTTTCAACTACATTCGCCTGGGCCTCAACGCGCAGAGACGATACCGCAAGCAAACTACATACGAGTGCGACGAAAAAGAATCTCGACTTCATAAGACAGCCTTCTGAATCACTAAGGTTGGGGGAGTTGTCATTTGAAAAGATTTCGCACTACTTTTCTTATTCACAGCAGCACTTACTCTTTCCCGGAATGCGCAAATATCGTTATCACCCAGCAACAGTTCGGAGCCTGGCAGACCACCAATGATCCGGCCACCGCTGCCAGACAGACCTATTGCTATTCGCAAATCCAAGGAGAGGAAGAAGAAGCAGCGCTTTACTGCTTCTGAGTGGCACAAACCTGTTGCGCCATTTGCAAAGCAAAGGAGTATCGCTTCTCGGAGCAAGAAGAGCAGAAGCCTTTTGTAAAAGTGTGTTTGAAGAAGTTGTAAAACAAATTTGTAAAAATCGCAAAGGGAAAAAGAAATATTTTTCGGGGAGAGTATGGAAAAAGATGCAAGTGTTTTAATTGCTCTTTCGCATGACAAAAGCAAGAAAAAAATTCCCTAACCTATGTAAGTTTTTCACTTAAAGCGAAGATAGAAGATCAGGCTGGAGTGCTGATGCCACGCTGTTACTTGAAGAAGAAGTGGAGATACCAGCGTATGGTTTGGGGTCCCATAAAAATGGCGTAGATGGCACTGGCGCAAAGGAATGATCCATAGGGTAGGGCCGTGGCCCTCCAGAGACTGGCAGCACGGGAAGAATCAGGTCCACCTTTCGAATGGACTGATTCACGACGGGGCCGCTTGGTCTGTGCAAGGTGCTTTCCGGCAAAGGGAAGAAGGGCCAAGCCAAAGACTGCTGTGCAGACTGTTCCCAGGAACAGAACAAGCAAAGTCTGCGGAGGGCCAAGCCATGCAGCAATCATGGCCAGCAGCTTTACATCGCCCAGTCCCAGGCCTTCGCTGCGGCGTAGCATCCAGTACAACCATCGAAGCAGCAGCAGAGCCAGACCTGCGATGATTGCATCAACAAAAGACCATACCGCGGCGTGCCAGCCCGCGACAATTCCGGAATAAAGAACACCCAGAACGATACCGGGCAGCGTGAAGGCATCAGGTAAAAGCAGGGTCTCGGCATCCATTACGGCCAGGCCGAGTAGCAGGAAGCAAAGCAGACACATACCCGCAGACTTGACGCTTACTCCCCATAGCAGACCGCAAAGAAGGAATAAAAACATTGAGCTCAGCTCAACCAGTGGGTAACGTGGCGGGATCCTCCACGCACAGGACCGGCAGCGTCCCCGCAACAACAGCCAGCTCAGTAAGGGGACATTATCGCTGGGCCGTATGGCTGCGCCACATGCTGGGCAATGGGAGGCAGGGGAAATGATGGATTGGTGCCTCGGCAGACGTGCAATGCAGACATTCAGGAAGCTGCCCATCGCCAGCCCAAAAAGCATGAAGAAGATGGCTGAGAGTAAGACCACAGGAGGAAGTATAGATGCGGATTACTGAGGATTCTCCTGCTGCTGGTCTGTTTTGTCTTTTTTGCCCAAACCAAAGAGCTTGCTGAAAAAGCCACGCTTCTTTTTCGGTTCCTGTGGCTGCTGTTGCTGGTTTTCTGCGGTGACCGCGCCGGGGGCCGGATTCGGGGATGGTGCCACCGGCCTGACCACCGGAGGAGGCGGACCCTGCACAGATGGCACCGAAGCCTGTTTTTCTCCTAAGCCGAAAATCTTCTGAAAGAGATTGCGCTGGTCTCCGTTGGCATGATCGCAGGTGTCTGTAGGCTGCGTGCCGTCCAGAAACGCCACAGTGTAGGTGTTATCAGGACAGGCCGCGTCGGCCAGCAGATTTGTATTTTTGTCCAGGGTCACCAGAGAGACACCCGCAGGAACAGGGAATTCCGTCACATCCGAGTATTGGGGCAGAGCAATGGCGCGCTTCATAAATTCTGCCCAGATCGGGGCGGCCGCCTGCATTCCCTGGAGCTTGATGTCAGTGTAATCGTCGTTTCCAACCCAGACGATGCAGAGCAGGTTCGTTGTATATCCGGCAAACCAGGCATCATTCGAGGTGCCGGTCTTTCCGGCTGCCGGGGCGGTGAAGCCCAGAGACCGCACCACGGCGCCCGTGCCGTGGTTGATGACATTCTCCAACAGGTTCGTCGTTAGATAGGCCACCCTAGGATCCAGCACAGGTTTACTGGTGGGGGAATAATCGCTGATGACGTCGCCGGTAGAGCTTCGGACAGAGGCCAGCATCCAGGGGTCAATTTTGATGCCGCCATTTGCAAACACAGTATAGGCGCCAGCCATCTCCAGAGGGGTGGCATCATAAGCTCCAATCGCAACAGAGGGCGTTCCGCGGGCAGATCGGATGCCGGCATCGCGCGCCAGAGCGGCCACATTGTTGAATCCGACCATTTGTGCCAGTGCAATCGTGGCCACGTTTTGTGATTGCTGAAGAGCAAATGCGGCAGTGATCATGCCATATTGCTCGTTGTGAAAATTGTGTGGGGTATATTCCTGATTGCCCACCATGTAGGTAGTTGGCTGGTCGTTCAGCATGGTGACCGGGGTAAAGATGCCGCTGACGCCATCACTATTTGTGAGCTGTGCTCCGGTCAGGCTGGTATTGAAAGCAGCTGCATAGACAAAAGGCTTAAAAATGGACCCAGTAGGGCGATGCTGCACGGCATGATTAAACTGGCTCATGCCATAATTGCGGCCGCCAACCAGGGCCAACACTTGTCCAGTATGGGGGTTCAGTGCAACCAGAGCGACCTGCGGGTAGGTAATATTGCTGTCCACCGTGGCCGGACCATTCTTGGAAGCGCGATGCGTGTGCCGCTTCAAAATGAGTTCGTCTACCCGCTTCATCCCCTCGGTGACGGCCTCTGTCGCTGCGGCCTGCAGCTGTGGATCTAGAGAAGTGTAGATGCGCAGCCCTTGCTGGTTATATTGATCATCGCCTAGCTTCTGTACGATCTGGTCGCGGACAAGGTCCACAAAATAAGGAGCTTCATTCGCGTCCACACTTTGTGAGGCCAGCTTAAGCGGAGTAGCCTTGGCCTGTTCTGCCTGCTCTTTGGTAATGGCCCCGGTTTCCACCATGGCATCCAGAACGACATTGCGCCGTTCGAGAGCACGGGCCGGATGCCGGTATGGATTCAAGCGGCTCGGGCTCTGGATCATGCCCGCAAGCAACGCGCACTCTGGCAGGTTGAGCTGGCTGACGTCTTTGCCAAAATAGGCCTGTGCAGCTTCACCAAAACCGTTGATGGCAAAGCTGCCGCGCTGTCCTAAAGGGATGTCATTTGCGTAAATTTCGAAGATCTTTTGCTTGCTGAAGCGGTGTTCCAGTTGAAAAGTAATGAGAATCTGCTTCAGTTTGCGGCGAAGCGTCCTCTCCGGAGAGAGAAACACATTCTTTGCCAGTTGCATGGTCAAGGTGGACCCCCCACCCACATAACGCCGATCTCCGCGCAGATCGTGCCATGCCCAGCCAATCATGGAATAGTAGTCCACGCCGTCGTGCTCAAAGAAACGACGGTCTTCAATCGCTGTTACAGCGGGAACCAGATAGCGGGGTAGTTCACTATAGGTCACCAACCGCCGTTTGATGCGGTTTTGGTCAGAAAGTCCGGTAATCAGCAGCGGCTCCAGCTCATAAGCGGCAAGGGGTTGACCGCTGGCGTCGGTAATCTGGCTGACTTTGCCGCCGCTGAAGCTGATCGTGGCACTGTCTGGAGCGTGATAGGACTGCGGCCCCGGGTGCACGGTGATGCTGCTGCCAGAAAGCTCATAAGTGCCCATTGGGGAGGCAGGGCCCACGCCAGACTCGCTATATCCGGCCGTGCGCAACTCCTGTGCCAGAAAGGATGCCGTGAGTTTTTGTCCGGGACGGACCTCGCGCGGGGCTGCATAAATCCTGGCTGTGTTCGTGAACAAGGGTTTTTCCAGCCGCTCGTCCACGATGTGTTTGTATTTGAAGTAATAAAAGGTGGTGATTGCGGCAAAAAGCAGAAAAACAATCCCGGCGACAGCACCAACGCCCATGAGTATGGACTTGTTCCAAAGATTGCCGGACACAGAGCGGGAAGCGAATTTAACTTTCACGGCCAAGAGAAACTTCCATCTTTCATTGTATCGGCTGGAAACCAGATGTCTGGCCTGTATGACGCGCCAAGCGGACCGGAGGTGGGCTGAAAATGAAGAAGGAGAATCCAGAAAGAGAACATTTTCTTATATTTCTGGCCAAAGACATCCCTTCTGAGTATCAGCAGAATTTTTACGCCGCAACATATACAAAAATAAATCTTGCAAAAAACTCAAAATTGTATACATAATTCAGTACCTTCCAAACTTGCCCGGATGTTGCAGCGAAATCCCGTTCAAAAGGCGAGAAGGAGGTCCCCGGCAGCCTGGAAACCGTTTCCTGGAATGGACCGGTTTTTTGGAGCTGCGCCGCGGAATATGGCATTGCTTTGGAGGATTGTATGCGGAGTCGTAGTGGGCGCCCCTTTTTCAGAGTTCTGTTTTGCTGGATGTTTCTGTTCTGCTGTGCGGTTGGTTTCACACGCGCCCAGAGTGGATCTCAGGGCAGCATCGCCATCACGGTGCTAGATCCGAGTGGGAGCGTAGTTCCCGGAGCACGGCTGGAGCTGGTGGACCTTGGCACCAATGATATGCGTCTGGCCGAGAGTCAGGACCGGGGTACGTATACCTTTGTCAATTTGAACATCGGCAGCTATAAATTGACGGTCTCAAAAGATGGCTTTGCCACCCGCGTTTTTGATACGGTTGTGGTCCATGCCGGTCAGGTGACACCTGTAGCTGTGACGCTGTCGCTGGGGCAGGCGACGCAGACGGTGACCGTTCAAGAAAGCGCCACTCCTGTCATGGAAACGACTTCCAACCAGATTGGGACGGTAGTGGACCTCAAGCAGATCCAGGACCTGCCCGTTGCAGACCGGGACCTGTCCTCTTTGTCGCATCTGACTGCAGGGTATAACGGGACCTACAATGGTCTGCCCTCGATTGACCAGGGCAGCAATATTGATGGGATTCAGGGGAGTCCTTCGCGCATGAAGTTCGGAGGTAACGATGCCCCCGCAGTCACGCCGCGCCTGGAAGACATTGAAGAAATGTCCATTGTGACGGACCAGCTCGGATTGAACTCCGGGTATGGTCAGTCGAGCACGCAGATCAACTTTGTTACCAAACGTGGGACCAACCAGTATCATGGCAGCGTTTTCGGCGATTTCCAGAATGCCGGCCTGAATGCTAACAGTTGGACCAACAATGCCGCAGGTGTGCGTAAGAACAAGTTCATTAAAAACAGTTTTGGCGGTAGTGTCGGCGGTCCTGTGTTGCATGACAAGCTGTTTTTCTTTGGCAGCTTTGCTGTGACGAAACAGCCGGGGACCATCACTGCCTATAACGACTACATTACCCAGGCGGCACAGAACGGCAACTTTACATATACCGGCACTGATGGTCAGAGCCATACGGTCAATGTTTTCCAACTGGCGCAGCAGACCAATCCGAATCTTCCTACGACACAGAACTCGGTGATCGCAGCCCAATTGCAGAAGATCAACCAATCCCTGCAGTATGGAAAGTCGGCCGGTACCTCCGACCCAAACCTGAATCGCCTGCGCTGGAATGTTCCCAATCCAACGACCTATTATTATCCGACGGCGAGGCTGGACTACACGCTGACGCAGAAGCTGCGTACTTATCTGGCATGGAACATGACGCAAAGCGAGTATCCTGCTGCAGGCCCTCCAAACTATCCCGGATCAGACTTTCAAGGCCAGACGGCGGGGAACAGGTTCCGCAGCTATGTTGCTTCCTATGGTCTGGACTGGGAGCTTTCTCCCACACTGATTAACCAGTTCAAGGTTGGCTTCCTTTATAACGCGAGCGAATGGGCTTATAACTCTGCGCCGCTGTATGCGACCCAGCCCACGGTGTACTGGAACATGTCCAACTACGGGGCTGGCGGCTACGACTGTTACGGGAACAGCATGTCAGGACAATGCTATCAATTGCCCACGACATCGTATTATCCGGTTTTCAATATTTCTGACGCCGCAACCTGGCAGCATGGCGCGCACACACTCAGCGTCGGCTTTTCCTGGTATCGTGAGCAGGACCATTACTGGAACCCGCCCGCAGGGTTTCCCAACTATTATCTGGGTCTGGCTACAGGTGACCCGGCCCTGCAGGCATTTAGCAGTTCCACGATGCCTGCCGCCAGCAGTGAGTCATTGGGGGAAGCCGGACAACTGTATGCGGTCCTGACCGGAAGAATTTCCAGCGTCAACGGAAGCTTTGCTTACGATCCGAAATCCGGCAGCTACTTTAAGGGAATTGGTGCTTACAACCTTGACGAACTGTCCAAGGCGTGGGGCCTGTTCTTTGAAGATTCCTGGCGGGTAACGCCTACGCTGACCCTAAACTATGGCCTGCGTTGGGACTTCACCGGAGACAATTACGATCTGACCGGCGCATATCACTCCATTTCTCCTGCGGGTCTGTATGGTCCTTCCGGTGTGGGCAATTTGTTCAACCCTGGGTCGCTGAAAGGGAGCATGGATCCAGTCATCAGTGCCCAGCCACACGCCTATGCTCCCTGGAACGT
Organism: Pseudacidobacterium ailaaui; assembly: GCF_000688455.1. Classification (NCBI taxonomy): domain Bacteria; kingdom Pseudomonadati; phylum Acidobacteriota; class Terriglobia; order Terriglobales; family Acidobacteriaceae; genus Pseudacidobacterium; species Pseudacidobacterium ailaaui. The sequence continues at coordinate 614,718 of NZ_JIAL01000001.1, read as the reverse complement.
CAGTCCGCAGCCTGCATTCGGGTTCGCATGGAACCCTAAAGGTAAGGAAGGAATCTTAGGAAAACTCTTTGGGGATGGGAACACTGTCATCCGTGGAGGCTTCAATCTGCGGCGCTTTACAGAGCCCTATCAATATTTCTGGGACAATGCCTCTGCTTACGGAGCATTTTTCTATCAATACTTTTATCTGAATGCGAACAATACGGGACAGGCTGGGACCTACTCTCCGGGTAGCCTGGCGCTGGGCAGCAGCTTGCCGCCTTACGGCCTGTCTCCTGCGACTTATCTGAAGTCGGAAGCCCTGTCAGACTTTACCTTTACCAATTCGCTCAGTTTTGCTGGAATTGATCCGCACATCCAGCAGCCTTACAGCGAAGCGTGGAACTTCGGCATTCAGCGGCAGATTGGAAGTTCACGCGCCATCGAGGTCCGGTACAACGGCAACCGCACGGTGCATCAGTGGATTGCCATCAATCCGAACGAAGTGAACATCTTTGAGAACGGATTTTTGAACGAATTCAAAAATGCGCAGATCAACCTGGCCTTAAATGGAGGCACTTCGTTTGCCTACAATGGCATTCCAGGACAGAAACAATTGCCGATTTTCGATGCGGCCTTCGCGGGCGAGTCTCCCACCGGGGCTGATTATACGAACAGCCAGTTTATTACCTACCTGCAAACGGGCCAGGCAGGCGCAATGGCCAATGTTCTGGCCGGAGTAAGTGGGACGGCTCCCTACTTCTGCAATCTAGTCGGTTCCAGTTTCGCTCCCTGCGTTACCAACGCCGGTTATTCAGGGGCCGGAGCAGGGTATCCAATCAACTTTTTCCAGGCGAATCCATTTGCTGCCGGGCAACAAAGCAGTTATATGGTGGCTGCCGGCTACTCGAATTACAACGCTTTGCAGGTAGACTTCCGTCAGAATGCCTGGAGTGGGCTGCAATTTGATGCGAATTACACCTGGAGCCATACTCTGGGAACTGCCACGGACAATGAATGGACGGCCGGATCTCCCATTTACACGGTGAGAAACCTTGCCAAGTCGTATGGGCCGGCGCTCTTTGACATTCACAACGTCCTGCATTTGAGCGGTACCTATGACCTGCCTTTCGGAACAGGAAAACCATGGCTGAACTCTGGTAGTTTGCTCGACCGTTTCGTGGGTAACTGGACCGTAGGAACGATCCTGACATTTCAAGGCGGCCTCCCATTCCGTCTGAACGGTGGAAACTCCACTTTTAATGACTACGGAGACGGAGGCGTACAGCTCAGTGGTGTCACTTCATCTCAATTGCAAAACGCAGTCGGGGTCCACCGCATCTCTGCCTCTGAAAATGGAGGAAGCGGTGCAACTTTTGTAGATTTAATCGACAAGAAGTATCTGGCCAGCGCCAGTGGAGGAGCAAATACAACCTATCTGAATCCGAACACCCTTGCGGGTACCTTCGGACAGATTGTGTATCTGCACGGGCCGCACACGTTTGGTCAGGACATCTCTCTGACGAAGCGGTTCCCCATCCGGGAAAATATCAATTTCAAATTTCAGGGCGAGTTCCTGAACGCGTGGAATCATCCCTACTTTGGAAATGGCGGCGGCTACGGTTTGGCGGCGGCCAATGTACAGAATCCCAGCTTTGGGACAGGCTATGAGACCAGTGGGCCCCGGCAGATTGAGCTTCGGGTAAATGTGGACTTTTAGCGACTCGCTAACGGCCGCGGTGGCCTCCTGCCGCGGCTGTATTTTTGTGTTGGACCAGTTCAAGTAATTTTTCCATGGCAGCTCAAGTACCATGAAGAACAGTATTTCCGGTTGTATAACCAAGACAGGTGTTTCCATGATGCATTCCATTTCGCGCAGACATTTCCTTGCCTCGGCCTCTTCCGCGGCGGCCGCCGCAACTTTGCTTTCGCACAGCTCATTGGCGCAGGATGCAGTCACAGACGTTCCTGCAAGCAACCGCCCGGGCGGTTACGAAAAGGTTTTCTGGAAGGTGCGGCCCTTTCCGATGACGGCAGTCCGCTTGCGCAGCGGGCCGATGCAGCGTGCGCAGGAGATCAACCTACGCTACATCCTCTCTCTGCCCAATGAGCGTCTTGTGCATATGTTTCGCGTGACTGCGGGGCTGCCTTCCAACGCAGAGCCCCTGGGCGGATGGGAGGACCCAAAATGTGAACTTCGTGGACACTTTGCAGGCGGGCATATTCTTTCCGCCTATGCGCTGATGTATGCTAGCACCGGCGATCAAGCGGTCAAGACCAAAGGCGATGCTCTGGTGGCCGAACTGGCAAAGTGCCAGAAAGCGAATGGCTATCTGGGTGCTTATCCGGAGGATTTTTATGACCGGCTGCGCAACCACCAGAAGGTGTGGGCGCCTTTCTACACCTATCACAAAATTATGGCTGGTCATGTGGACATGTATGTCCATTGCGGCAACAAGCAGGCTCTGCAGACGGCCGAGAAGATGGCGGCCTGGGCGAATGCTTATGTTGCTCCCATCAGCGACGAAGATTTTCAGCGGATCCTCAACGTCGAGTTCGGGGGAATGCAGGAGGTCCTCTTCAATCTTTACGCACTGACTGGTAAGCAGGAGTATCTGCAGCTTGCCCAGCGTTTTACAAAGAAGAAATTCTTTGGTCCTTTGGCCCAAGGCCAGGACGATCTGGCTGGCATACACGCGAACACACACATTCCACAGGTGATTGGTGCTGCGCGCGGCTATGAGCTGACCGGAGAAGAGCAATACCACAAGATTGCTGATTACTTTTGGCGCGAATGTGTCGCTGAGCACACCTACGCCACGGGTGGCACCAGCAATGGAGAGTTCTGGCAAGCGGCGGGAAAACTCGCCGATCAGCTTGGTCCTGCCGCGCAGGAGTGCTGCTGCAGCTATAACATGATGAAGCTCTCGCGCCACGTCTACGGATGGAGTGTGGACCCGCGCATCATGGACTACTACGAAAGATTGCTCTTTAATGTCCGGCTGGGCACGCAGGACCCCAACGGAATGCTGATGTATTATGTTCCGCTGAAGCCGGGCTTTTGGAAGACCTTCGGTACGCCGTTCCATTCTTTCTGGTGCTGCACCGGCACAGGCGTTGAAGAGTATTCCAAGACAAATGACTCCATCTACTTTCACGACGACAAGGACCTGTATGTGAACCTGTTTATCGGTTCAGAAGTGGACTGGAAGGAGAAGGGAATTCGTTTGGTGCAGGACACCAACTTCCCTGAAGAAGAAGCCACCACGCTGACCTTGAGAACCGAGAAGCCTACAGCCCTGGGCCTTAAGGTTCGGGTCCCATACTGGGCAGAAGGTGCTTCCATCAGGATCAATGGCAAAACAGAAAAGACCAAAGCAGAACCGGGCACATACGCTGAGATTCATCGTACATGGCATGACGGTGACAAGGTCGAGGTTTCTCTGCCGATGAAGCTGCACGTTGCTCCGCTGCCCGACGACAATACCATTCAGGCCCCGATGTATGGTCCGCTGGTACTGGCTGCAGAGATGGGAAGGGATGGACTGACCCAGGCCCTGATTCACGGGGACTATGGTCCGGACGATCGGAAGTTCCAAGGCTATCCAATGCCTGAGGCAACAACCTCGGCGAAAGATCTCACGGCTTGGCTGGAAAAAACTGATGGACTTAAGTTCCAGACGAAAGGTCAGAGCAAACAGGTATCGCTCATTCCGCTCTATCAGGTACTTGATGAGCGGTACAGCGTGTACTGGAAGGTGAATACAAAATCGGCATAACATGACGGACCCATTTTCCCGGCGCGATCTTCTTAAAGGTGGAGTGGCCCTTGCGGCCACTCAGTTTGGCATGGCCACTTTTCCAGCAAGCACTTTCGCTCAAGAAGCAGGAAACATGCAGGTTATTCCGCTTACGTCGAGCAGTGGCGTCTATCTTCCTCCGCGGGGCGAGAGTTTCTTCAAGTTCAGCTATGACTTTCCTGAACCATCTGTCGCCTTTGCCGGCCTGCAATTCGGATTTCGCGTCTTTACGTTTGAAAACACCTATGGGCTGGACGCGGCGCATGTCCAGGTGCGGACTGTGAGCGATGGCATAGAGATTGAATGCTCGCAGTTTGTCTGGGCCGGAGGTCAGATGACCGCTCCAGGGCATCTGACAGCGTTGGTCCGGCGTGATGGCAGCAACATCCTATGGCAAGTCAGCGCTGAGATGGACCGCCCCATCAGATCCATAGCAACGGTGCTGCGCGGCGTTCCTCGCGGACGAATTTCACCTTCTGCGAACCAGTTCTTTGATCCGAAAGACAATGAAGTTCTGTTGCAATACCCCTATCTGGGCGGAGGACTGACGACGCCGCTTGTCCTCATCGAAAAGTCTCCGCAACAGTATTTTGTGCTCTCAGCGGAGCAAGAGAAGGTGCGTGGTGTGCGCTACTATCTTCAGCCGGGCGATGCGGGCTATCGCACTGAGTTGATTTACGAAGCCGCCGGATGGGAGCGCAGCAATAGAATTACCAGCTGCCGCTGGCGTGTTGGATATGCCTCAAGCCTGGAGGCTGCGGCCCGTCCGCATTACGCGCATCTGGAGAAGGCATTTAGCATCCCCGATTGGGAGACGCGCAGAGATGTCCCCGGATGGATGCGCGAAACGAATCTGGTGCTTGCGCTGCATGGCATGCACTGGACAGGGTATATCTTTAACGATTTTACGAGGATGCTGGAGATCCTCAGATGGACCAACACGCAGATCCCCGGTAAAAATGTGCTTGTATTTCTGCCGGCGTGGGACGGTCGTTATTACTGGAACTATCCCATCTACAAGGCAGAGCCGCGTTTAGGTGGAGAAGACGGTCTGCGGCGTCTGGTCGATGAAGGCCACAGGATGGGCTTCCGCTTTATGCCCATGTTCGGAACAAATTCCGCAAACAAAACGCTGGCGGATTTTCGGCACTTCAGCGATGCAACAACGGAGCGGATTGACGGCAATGCCTACGATCTGGACTGGGTGGACTGGGACAATGACCGCGGAATGGAAGGCTGGAGCCCATTCATGAATCTCGGTGTGGCATCATGGCGAAACTGGCTTTCAGAACGTATCTCAGAGGTCATTGAGAAGTACAACGTGGATGCATATTTTCTCGATATCGTGGGCGGATGGCAGAACAACACCAAAGCGGATATGTTTGAGGGCACGCGCGATCTGGTGGCCGGACTCCGACGCAAGCACCCTGACATTGTTCCAGTAGGGGAAATGCACTACGACGCACTGATGGCCTGTATCCCGATGTATCAGGTGAACTCAGCAGACCTGTATCATCCCGGCTTCCGAAAATATGTGCGCACGTATGAACATCTGAGCCGCCCAGCTCCCGGACGCGGAAGCACAGGAGTGCACGAGGCAGGATTTGGACACTTCTATCCGCATGTAGACCCGAAGCAGTTTGTCATCCCGACCATTACAGTTGTAGACGATACATTTGACAAATATCGTGACGTGATGGCGCAAGTTATTCAAGGCGCAAAAGTCAGGGCGGGACTGGGCTGAGAACCTCTCTTTTGCCTCCACTGCAGGAGTGGCGGAAGTGCAGCCTTTCAAGCTGCAATTATGGGACTGACTTGCGTGTCATCTGTCCATTCACCATGCGCAGCAGTCCGAGCGGATTGTCGTTTTGTAATGCCTGCGGCAATGCGGTCTGTGGCATGTTCTGGTAGCAGACAGGACGCGCAAAGCGGTAAATAGCCAAGGTGCCTACTGAGGTAGATCGGCTGTCAGAAGTGGCAGGATACGGACCACCGTGTACCATTGCATGGCAGACTTCTACGCCTGTTGGATATCCATTGAAGAGAATGCGTCCCACTTTTCTTTCCAGGATTGCAAGCAGGTCCTGATGCGTGGCAAGATCTTCCTCCGTGCCAAGAAGAGTGGCCGTAAGGTGTCCCTGCAGGGCCTCGGCAGCCCGAATCACCTGCTCGCGGCTTTCATAGCGGACCAGCAGTGTTGAGGGCCCAAAAACTTCCTCGGATAACTCCGGACGGTTCAGAATGTCTTCAATGCTGGTTTCCAGCAGCGCGGCCGTGGCCTGGGCGGCGGGCGGTGTGCTTGGGTCCCAGGCCACCAGAATGCGCGCAATACCAGATTCCATGCGCTGCTTGACGCCGCGCTTATATTGCGCTGCGATACCAGAAGTCAACATGTTGAACGCGGGCAAAGAGGCGGCACGCTTTTTCAACTCTTCTATGAATGCCGCAGATGCCTCCAGCGAAGGCAGGAAAACAAGTCCGGGCTTGGTACAGAACTGTCCTGCGCCAAGGGTATAAGAAGCCGTAAGATCAGCGGCAATCTTCTCATATTGATGCAGTGCACCAGGCAGGATGAACACCGGATTGGTGCTGCTCATCTCTGCGTAGCAGGGAATCGGATCCGGGCGGCTGGCGCAGAGGTCCATGAGGGCGCGTCCCGCTTGGAGAGAGCCGGTAAATCCCACGGCTTTGATGAGCGGATGCTGCACGAGTCGCGCGCCTACTTCGATGCCTGAGTCAAAAAGCAAGGAGAAGACGCCCTCGTGCAGGCCGGCTGCGGCCACACAGTCGCGAATCACATTGGCAGCCAGCTCGCTTGTTCCCGGATGGGCGGGGTGGGCCTTCACAATCACAGGGCATCCGGCGGCCAGCGCTGAGGCTGTGTCTCCGCCAGCCACAGAGAAGGCCAGCGGAAAGTTGCTTGCCCCAAAAACAGCAACCGGACCCAGTGGCTGAAGTGCAGAACGAATGTCCGGTTTAGGCAGTGGTTTACGGTTTGGATCTGCGGTGTCGATACGTGCATTGACCCACGAACCTTCCTCAACAACTTCAGCAAAAAGGCGAAGCTGGTTTGCTGTGCGCGACAGTTCTCCTTCCAGGCGGGCCGCTGGCAATGCTGTTTCCTGATGCGCGCGTTCGATAATTTCAGCTGAGCTCTTCTGGAGCGCGTCGGCAATGCTGCGCAAAAAAGCCGCACGCTTGTCCCTGGAAAGTCTGCTGTAGCTGGCGAAGGCACTGTCTGCTAGCGTTGCGGCACGGTCCACATCTTCTGCAGAAGCGGAGAAGAATGCAGGTTGTAGCTGCTCGCCGGTTGCTGGATTGATGCCGTAGAATGCGGCTCCAGTGGAGCAGCCGCGTTTTGGTCCGATGATTGATGTTCCGCGAAGCATGGAAGTTCCTGAATTTCACTACAAAGTTCTTTAGAAAATCACGCTGGACGTATTCCACACCATCTGTCTGTCAGCTTGTGTGGAGCACACAGTTCAACGCATCGCTACAGACGCGAATGCCGCTTCCTTTATCTTAGGACGATGTTTCATTGCTTCTGCGATGACCTTTTTTGTCTCGACCAATTCTTCTCCTGTAATTTCCAGGCGGGGCGGACGCACGCGGGCATTGCCTACTCCCAGTTCCTGCTGCACGAGCTTAATCAACTGGATGAACTTCGGAAGGGTGTCCATCCGCAGCAGCGGCAGAAACCAGCGGTAAAGCTCGAAGGCCTCTTTGGTTTTCCCTTCATAGGCCAGATGGAAGAGTGCTACCGACTCAGCAGGCAGAGCATTGACGAGACCGGCGATCCATCCGCACGCACCGGCAGCGATGCCTTCGACAATGGCATCATCGACGCCAACAAAAATTTTCAGGCGGTCGCCCACCAATGCCCGGATGGCAGTGACGCGGCGCACGTCAGTACTGGATTCCTTCACAGAATGGAAGTTCTTGTGTGCTTCAGCCAGCTCTGCGATGTGCTCCGGAAGGAAGTCTGTTCCATACGCAACAGGGTTGTTGTACAACATGCACGAGAGCGGGGTGGCCCGAAACACGGCAGCGAGATGCGCCTTCATCTCGCGCCAGTCTCCCCGATACACATAAGGCGGCAGTACCATCAGGCCGGAACAGCCAGCATCCTCTGCTGCTTTTGCCAGCGAGACAGCTTCTGTTGTCGAAAGCGCCGAGATGGCCGCCACGATAGGCGCTTTGCCATTGGCTGAGGCAACCATGTTCTTCAGGACCGCAACCTTTTCCTCGAAGGCAAGTGTAGCCGCCTCACCAAGGGAGCCGAGCATCACCAAACCCGTGCAGCCATGATCGAGGAGCCATTGCGCATGGCGTTGCATGAAGGCATGGTCTACCTGAAGATGCTCATCGAAAGCGGTCGTCATCGCGGGCATTACGCCAAACCAGTTCATCGTGTCTCCTGTAATTCTGTAAGCTCGGGCGTTGCTCCGAGGCAAGAAAGGGTTGTGGGAAAGATTGGCGGTCGCACAGAACCGGTGCTCCATCCAAAAAGAAATTCTGTGGCTGGTCCGCAAATGCGCCCCTGGCAGGGCCCCATGCCGCAGCGTGTGTGCAGCTTGGCTGCGCGCCATGAGTCCTCGTGTTTCAAGGCGCGATATGGAACGTCTTCGCAGCGACAGACGAAGGTGTCGTCTGAAGCCAATTCTTTGAGTGCAGGATCGAGTGCAAAGGTTTCTTCCAGCTTTCGCGCAAAGTCTCGGCGGTTTGCCCGCTCATGGAAGAAGGCACGTGCTTTGTCCTGCTCTCCGGCAGATGCGTATCCAGCAATCTGTCCTTCAATCAGTGCAAGTTCCACGCCGCCGATTCCAGTTGGTTCACCGGCGCAGTAGACATTCAGGACAGAGGTCTGTTGCCACTCATCCACCGCAACTTTCCCATCTGCGATGCGACAACCAAGAAGTTCTGCCAATTCTGTATTGGGAACAAGATGAAAACCGCAGGCAAGATAATCACAGACAATGGTCCAGGTGCGATTGCCCTTGCGCAGCGTGACTGATTCGAGTTTTCCCCGTCCCTGCGCCGAAACAGGCCAGCAGCTTGTGTGGAAAGGAACAGCGAGCATCTGGAGTTTATAGGCAATCGCCTGCCGGAGTTTTTCTCTATCAGTAACCAGCGAAGTTGCAAATGTGAGAAGCCGTAAGAAAGGCGCCTGTTCGCAGATGGCAAGGACCTTTGCTCCGTGCGCTCGCAAATAAGCGGCCACCGCCAGCAGAAGCGGTCCGCTTCCTGCGACCACCACGCTTTTTCCTTGTACGGAAAGGCCGCTTTTCACCAAAGCCTGCAATCCACCTGTGCCGAGAACATTCGGCAATGTCCAACCAGGAAAGGGAAGAAACCGCTCACGCGCTCCAGTGGCGAGAATAAGTTTCTGGTAAGCGATATCAAGATGGTCGCCATTTTGTTCGGCGCGAACAACGGCGGGAGCAGGTTGAGCAAAGATGCGTGCTCCCTGAAGATATGTGACATTCGCGGTATTTACGCGTGCTTGCCATTCCTTTGCGGTTGCAGGAATGTCTTTGCCGCGCCAGATTTGTCCGCCTGGAGCTAAGTTGTCATCCACAATGGCGACCTGCTTGCCGCACTCGGCGGCGCTGACGGCCGCGGCCATCCCTGCGGGGCCTCCACCAGCAACGACAATGTCAAAGCGCTGCATCATTGCGTTTCTACTTCCATTCCGTTTTCGCAGATCATCTGGCAGGTACGCTGGTGGGGTTTGCCGTTCACGGTCGCGCGGCACTCAAAGCAAATGCCCATTCCGCAGAGCGGCCCTCGGGCTTGTCGAGCAACGGATGTACGGCATGTCGCTCCGGCGTTCATGATGGCGGCAGCAACCGTTGTGCCTTCAAGGGCCTCATACCGCTTGCCATTGATTGTGAGCGCAACCCGCTCAGGCATACGCCACCTCCCGCGCAAATCGCTCCGGAAGATATGGTTGTAGCGGAATCGCAGACTTTCGCCCGAGCAGGTGATCCGCCAGCAGGTGCGCCGTTGCAAGCGACGTGGTGATCCCCAGACCTTCATGGCCTGTAGCAAGAAAGACAGACGGATCTTCTGTTGGTCCTATTAGCGGAAGCTTGTCCGGAGTAGCAGCGCGAAAGCCTGTCCAGACACGAATCGAGGACAAATGCTTTAGCGGCGGCAGGAAATCAAAGGCCCGCGCCAGCATGGCCGAGACAGTTTTCTGGTCCACCCACGGTCCTGTGTCGTTATACTGACGCGAAGAACCAATCAGTAGTTGTCCTGTGCGGCGGGGCTGCACGTTGAAGGCGACCGAGTCGCTCGCTATGGAATGTGCGCTTTTGAGATAGCCAAGCTCTACAAGCTGGTGGCGGACAAAGTCAGGGTAGCGGTCTGTAATGACCAGATGTCCTTTACGTTTTCTTACCGGCAGGTGCGGCATCAGCCGCGTTGCGCCAGCTCCGGTGGCGTGAATGATGTGCGCAGAAGAAAGTTCTGTGCCATCACTCAGGACCACACGGCCCCTTTCCGCTCCAGTTACGGTCTTCCCCAGATAAAGCACGGCCCCTGCAAGCTTTGCGCATTCGACCAGATACACAGCAGCACAGGGCGGATACAGCACGGCATCAAAGGGCACAAGCAGTGCGCCTGGCAGGGGACGACGCAGATTCGGCTCGGCCTCAGCCAAGGCCTGGGAGTCGAGGACCTCCGTTGAAATGTCCACTGACGTATACAGAGCCTGCTTGCGGTGCACTTCCCGCATTTCCTCTTCATCCGACGCAACCCAGAGCGTGCCACAACGGTCGTATTCCACGCTTGCTGGGAGTTGCGAAGCAAGTTCATTCCAGAGCGCCTGCGCATACCGCGTGAGAGCGAGCTGTGCAGGTGAATCGTCCATAACGACGATATGTCCCATTCCCGCAGCGGTGGCCCCGCCGCCAATGATCTCTGCTTCGACGATCGCCGTGCGCATTCCGGCGCGGGCAAGTTCGCAGGCACAGGCTGCACCGACGATACCAGCGCCCACGACTACGGCGTCATAGGTTGCAATCATGGAACAATGCCCATGCGGAAAGGATCTTTTGCATCGAGAATAAGCGAGGACTCCGCCGTGACATAAGCTTCTCCGGTAATGCTGGGCAGCACCACTCCATCGCGTACTTGAATCGAACCTTCAAAGACCGTATTCAGAATGCCTTCCTGCCGCCAGATCTCTCCCGGAGCAAGTTTGCCATCGGCGTAAAGGCAAGCCATCTTGGCGCTGGTTCCAGTACCACAGGGAGACCGGTCATAAGCCTTGCCCGGGCAGAGAACAAAATTGCGGCTGTGCGCATGGCCATTCGACGGGGGTCCGAAGAGTTCGATATGGTCAATCTCTGCGCCGTCCTCACCGGTAATCCGGTTCGCCTTCAGTGATTGACGGATGGCCCAGGTGAAGTCAGTCAGCTCGCCCACATGCTGCAGGGTAAGAGGCATGGTCGGGTTTTCCAAGAGATAGAACCAATTGCCACCCCATGCAATGTCTCCGTGGACCCTTCCAAAGCCGGGAACATCGATGGAAACTCCGGAGCGGCTGCGAAAACTCGGTACATTCGCAATCGTCACTTTCCCGGTTGGATGCAGAGTGGCATTCACAATTCCTACCGGTGTCTCAATGCGATGGGTCCCCGGCCCGATTCTGCCCATCCATGCCAGGCTCACCATTACGCCGATCGAGCCATGGCCGCACATGCCCAGGTAGCCAACATTGTTAAAGAAAATCACGCCAATGTCGCAGGTCGGATCATACGGCTCGCACAAGAGTGCGCCGACAAGCACATCAGAGCCACGCGGTTCATTGACGATGGCCGAGCGGAACATGTCATGATGTTTTCGGAAACGTTCGAGCCGTTCAGAAAGAGGTCCAGGACCGAGATCAGGTCCTCCGGACAGTACCAGACGGGTAGGCTCACCGGCAGTATGGGAGTCAATGACCTGAATACGGTGCAGTGCAGTGTGACTTGGCATTTAATAATGTCTACAAAATTGGATACATCAAGAGTATATCCGAATCTTTCCTCTGTCGCAGCACATTCTTTCAAGGAAAGTATTCATTAAATCCGGCATATCCAGTAGTCTGGGGCTTGCGATATGACTCCTGCAAAGAAAACAGTTTCCAAAGTCAAAGCAGAACATGGTTCCAGTCTCCGCACTGCCTTTCATGAAATCCGAGAGCTGATCGTGCATGGGAGGCTTTCTCCAGGTACCTGGATTGTCGAAGGAGATCTTGCGGCGCGGCTTGGCATGAGCCGCACACCGGTCCGTGGTGCGCTGCATTGGTTGCAGCGCGAAGGGTACGTTCTGGAGCACAAAAACGTCAGCAAGTCGCGCATGGTGGTGGCTCCCCTGACGAAAGAAGACGCAAATGAGCTGTACTCGATCATTGGACGCATTGAAGGTCTCGCCGGACGTCGCACTGCGTCTTTGCCGGAAGCCAGGCGCATGGAGATTGCCCAGCAATTAAAAAACTACAATCGGCAACTGGATGAAATCGTGAAGGCGCGTCCGGCAAAAGCGAGCGGGATTTTCGATCTCGATCATAATTTTCACCGCGCCATTGTGGAAGCAGGCGCCGGGCCGCGTCTTCTCGCGCTGCACAAGGCCATCGAGCCGCAGACCGAGCGTTACTGGCGGCTCTATGCCAGTTCCATTATCCATGATCTGCACCGCTCGATCGCAGAACACGAAGAGATCATTCAGGCCATTACCGCCGGTAATCCTGACCGGGTGGAGAAGGCCCTCCAGGTCAACTGGGAGAACGGCGCTGATCGTTTGGGGCACGTGATTGATGTCTTTGGGGAGCGGGGAAGCTGGTAATGGCTGGTTTAATGTTTCATCCGGAGCAATAACTTTCCCAGGTGCTGTCCCTCCTGCATCCTCTTGTGTGCTGCTGCTGCCTCATTTAGGGGGAAGATCCGGTCGATGACCGGACGGATGGTCCCATTTTGAAGTAACGGCCAGACCTGTTTCTCAATCTGTTCGCGCAGTGCCGCCTTTTCTTCCACCGAACGCGAGCGCAGGGTGGATCCAGTGATGATCAGCCGCTTTGACATAATCAGGCGCAGGTCAGCAGATACAGTCGTTCCGCGTTGCGTTGCAATATGAATCAGGCGTCCGCCGGGGGCGAGCAACCGGAGGTGTCTGGGAAAGTAATCTCCCCCGACCATGTCCAGAATCACATCTATGCCGCGTCCCGCACTCCACTGCAGCGCTGCGGCCTCCCAATCTTCTTCGCGGTAATGGAAGGCCTTCTCTGCACCGAGAGAAAGGCAGAACCGGCACTTTTCCTGAGAACCAGCGGTCGTGAGAACCTGTGCTCCAAAGGCCCTTGCCATCTGGATGGCCATCGTTCCGATGCCGCTGCTTCCTCCATGGACCAGGAAGGATTCTCCTGCCTTCAGATGAGGTTGTGCAAACAGATTGGCCCAGACAGTGAAGATGGCCTCAGGCAGGGCAGCGGCCTCCATCAGAGGAACGGACTCGGGAACTGGCAAACAGCAGTCTTCATGGGCAATCGAGTATTCGGCATAGCCCCCACCTGGAAGCAAGGCGCAGACCAAGTCGCCTGCCTTCCAGCGTGTGACCGCTTTGCCTGTTTCGATGACTTTTCCTGAGACCTCCAGTCCAAGAATTGGCGACGCTCCCGGTGGAGGGGGATAGTGTCCCTGGCGCTGGAGAATATCCGCACGGTTGATACCGGCTGCCTCAGTCTGAATCAGGACTTCCTTGGGACCGGGGCTGGGTATCGGCATTTCTTCAACCGTCAGGACCTCCGGGCCGCCAGATTGCTGGACCGCAACGACACGCATGAATTCAGAATATTAGAAAACGGTCTTGGTGTCGGAAGAGGTCTGTTTGCTTTGTTATACTTGGTTTTTCCCGCAAATTCCGTATTTTTGAAGCGGATTGAGGTCTCAAGGTTTTGAAGAAGAGAAGTCTGTTACTCGCAGCTGCCATTTTGTGCGCCCTGTCGGTCCTGACCGCATGCGGCAAGAACTATTACTTTGCAGGCCGCAACCTTCCGCCCAGTGGTGTTCTGAACCGTGTCCTCGTGGCCGTCCAGAATCCAAGTGCATTGTCGCAGGGCGAACTGCTTTTTGATGATGCCTTTTATGACATTCGGCACGCCTACAACAATGTCACCGTCAATTTTTCCATAAGTGGCTACTCGGGCAAGCTGCCGGTTTCGATTCAGAACATGCCGGAAGAGCAGCAGGGGGCGGTTTATTCCGTGGGCGATGGCAATCTGACCATCATCGATTATTCCCAGGAAAAGGTAAAAAGCTCACTTTCCTCGTCGAACCTTGGTGGACTGGCCCAGAGTGTATTTATCTCGAAGGACCTGAATTATGCCTACGCCGCGGCCCAGTCTGCGCACTCGCTTACGGTTTACGACCACGGTAGCACTGTATCTCTGAATTTACCGGGCGTGTATCGGGTCTCCATGAATTCCGGCAACACCGTGGTCCTTGCCTTCGTACAGAACACCAACAATGTGTATAGCCTGGTCCACCTGAACAATGACCAGAGGCAGGCGGCCATCAACAATCCCAACTGGAACGGAGCGGTGGATTGTGAACCGCAGAACCTACCTACATACTGCGTATTTCCGGTCAGCACCAGCAACGGCGCTACGTTTGATCGTCCCATTAAGGCGGTTTTCTCTGCCGATGGTTCTACCGCGTGGGTGTTGAACTGCGGCCCTGAATGTGGGGGCACCAGCGCAGGCGTGACCAAAATTCCGATTACCAGCGCTTCTCTGAATCCCTCTGGTGTAGGAGCCAGCGGTATTGCCCTCGTTGCTACGCAGACGATTGCCGTTCCCGGAGGCGCCACAAACGGCGTCTTTGATGGAAATACCTTTTATGTCGCAGGGCAGGCGGTCCTGACTCCTGGAAATACATATACCGTGGCAGGCCAGCAG